>CAYGUN010000072.1:0-10363 GCA_964353025.1 uncultured Bacteriovoracaceae bacterium | reverse complement strand
TTCCATCTCATCAATCAGGGCCTTCGCATCAGTGATATAATCTTGGCGCCCCTTCTCATCATCTGAGTATTTAAATTGAGAATCCGTTTGCATAAACTTGAAAAACTGCTGAAGGTCTCCCTTGAATCCCACCTTGGCCATTATTTCTTTCATGAGATTATGAATTCTTTCAACTTCACTTAGTCCCATTTTGTGAATCTCTTGGGCCGTGAGCTTGGTCGTAGTGTGAGAATAAAGTGAGTTTAAGTAATACTCCTTACCTTGAGGGAGATTTAGGGCACTGCCTTCAATTTTTGTATGAGGTAGTATTTCTTTTTTCAAAAAAGATTGTAGATCTTTATAGGCTGGCTTTACTGACTCTTGAATGATTTTCTTTGCTTCAGAGATAAGTGTCTCCTTATCTTCAAGCTTTTGAACTTTTTCACTAAAGTCATCAATAAGTGTATTGTCCTTAATTAAGTTTTGAATATCATCGATTGGTTTTTCTACTGCAAAACGAGGAGGAATAATTTCATCTATTCGGGCATTTAGCATTCTTTTTTGAACATCAGAAAAAACTTTCTCAAAACCTCTTAATCTTGCAAGATAGTTTTTAGCATCTTGCATATTGTTGATTTTGTGAGCATTTATCATAAAGCTTGGAAGTTCAGACTGCACCCCAAACATTTGATTAATAAGAAATCCATGATTCCAGAAAGGCACAAGCCTTTCATTGTTTTCTAATTGCCATTTCATAAGTTTAAAACTTAATTGATTTTTAGGGTTGAGCTCTTCAAACTTAAACTCTTCCAATTCTTTAAGATGTTTTTTATTAAGCTTATGACTTGTTTTGACGCCTTCTTCAGAGAGGTCATCAAGTTTATCTTGATTTCGATTGATACTAAGAGAGGTTTGCCACTGAGGTGAGAGGTCTGTTATTTCTTGGAAACTGCGCTCAAAGAATTTCTCTATTTTAGTATTTTCATTCTGAACACATGATACAAAAATGACAAAAAATAGGGGAAGTAGTCTCATTTGATTCTCACTTTTCATAGTTAGTTATATTAACGATGTTAGAAAAAGCGTTTATTAATGTAAAGCAAGCAAAGGATGCTCCCGCACTTTTAATGGAAACAATGCCGGTTTCCCAAAGCTATTTCTTCTCTAGCGAAATAAAAAAATACTTTAAAAAATATCCTGCTCTAAATAATGGTTACAACTTTGATAAGCTCTTGAGGGAGTAATGAATAGATCACGCCTTCTCGAGTCAACGAAGAGTTGTTATATATTTTATTTTTAATCGGTTATCGTAACAAACTTATTGTATTCACTCAGTGGGGGGCAGAACTATTTTTTGCTTAATACTGTAAATTCAGTATATTAGCTGTGCAAAGGTCTGTAAAAAGAACTATTGCGCATTGCGATGTTCATGGAAATAGGTTATACCTTCTCAATGAAAAAGACACTGTTTTTCTTGGCCTTATTTTGTTTGCAGATAGGTTTTGCAAGTGTTCTCAACACGCAGACTTTACTTAGCGTTGAGAAAGTTCAACTGCAGTATCAAAGACTTCTTAAGCAATATGACTTTCTGGATGAGCTTGAAAATCTGCAAGACCTACCTGGTAGTGAAGATATTATTGAAAACTATATTGTAGAAATTGAAAACTCTCTTAAAAATAATCCTGTGATTGTCAAAGAAGGCGCGTGGAAAAAAATAGAGCATCTTTTTCAAGAGATTAAAGCGGAGTCGAGAGTTCTGACTAGAAAGTTTGGCCTTGCTGTTTCAATTACTGTACTAACCATAGAGCTTACTGAGCTTCCGATGAAAGCACTTGCTCTTCATCTTGGAAGTCCCGTTGTTATTATTCTTTATGAGTTTTTGCAACCTGGTATATTGGTGCCGGCAATAATAGTTGGGATTAAACAGTGGAATAAGAATAGAAAGTCAAAAAAGCTCTTTGAGGATAAAGCTCTCTTTGCAAAATGGAAAGAGTTAGAGAAGGCAACGAGTAAGCAAATGAAGCTTAAGCGTTACAGTCCCAAGATTGCCTTGTATGAAGATGAGTCTCTCTATTTAATTAGACCTAGTAATTTTGCTATATCAGGCTTGAGGACATTTGGTTTTTTTAGAAAAAGAATAGATTTCAACTCTTTAAAGAGACTTTGCAAGAAACATGGATTTGCTCTCAAGGAGTTGGATACTTTAAAAAAGACTCATTATCATAAGCAGATTAAGTCAAAAGTTTTACTTTCCATTCTTTTAAATAACTATCCTGAATCAAAACCATTTCTCATTGATAGATTTTCAAAGTCTATTATGAAAAATGACTTTGTGGCCCTTCCCCTTGATTTTAGAAAGTGGATAGTTTCACTTTTAACTTCACAAGATGGGAAACAAACACAATCTTTGTTACAGAGCTTTCCACTATCACTGCCACCACTTTTGTTTCTTGAGCTTTGGGACTCAGCGATTAAGGAAGAGTTCTATCATCACAATCAGGATTTCAAAAGAAAGTATTACCGCTCTTTAGAGAGGAAGCTACTGCCTTTATTAGTTAAATACAGAAAGGCAGCTTTACAGGATCGCTCTACAAGGCCTTGGACTGATGAAAGCCTCAATGAAGTGAGAAGTTACTTCTTAGATTTTCTGAGAGCTATGTAAATATTAAATAACTAAACACTTTTAAGTCCTTTCGTGCTGAATTCATACTTATATTGAACCTAGTCCGAACTCTTAAGATGATAATGCTTTTTTAGTGCTTTCACTTAGTCCCGTTTTAAAGGAATAAAAAATCTTATTGGTAGATATTTTTTTTATATGGTAACTTCTAAATTAAATAGTAAAGTCTTTATGATGGAAGTACCAATGAATGGAAATGGAAAGGCGTAATGTCAAAAGCAGGGAGTTAGCTCAAATGAGTAGCGCAAGAAATAAAGTTCACGTCAAGAATAGTAAGCAACCTTTAATGAGAGATATTTACTATTACCTGATGATTAATAGCTGGAGTCGGGTTTTTTGTATCATTTTATTTGCTTTTATTTCAATTAACGCTCTCTTTGCGACACTTTATTTTTACCTCGATAATGCTTTAAGCGCTCCCTATTTCAACTGGTGGGACTGCTTCTTCTTTAGCGTGCAGACGTTTTCTACTATTGGTTATGGGGCCATCTCTCCGGTTAGCTTTCAGGCAAACCTTTTGGTGAGTCTTGAAGCTGCAGTGGGACTGCTCTTTAGCGCATTGGTAACTGGAATTGTTTTTTCAAAATTTTCCAGGCCCTCTGCCAAGATAGTTTTCTCACGTCCCATCCTTATTAATAACCATCACTCAAAAAGAGTCCTCTCCTTTCGAGTTGGTAATACGAGGGGCAATGATATCGTTGATGCATCACTTTCGGTTTCTGCTTTAATTGAGGAGATAAGCCCAGAAGGGTCTTCTTTAAGGCGAATAAAAGAATTGAAGCTCGAGCGCTCTCGGACTCCCTTTTTCTCACTTTCTTGGGTTGTCTTTCATGTTTTGGATGAGTCTTCGCCTTTGTTTGACTGTTTTAATTCAAACTCTATTGACTCCAAACTTATTTCAATTGCCTGCTTGTTAACAGGACATGATGGAAACTATTCTCAAACGGTTTATTCTCGCTACTCTTATTATCCAGAAGATTTTGTATTCGATAAGTATTTTACGGATGTACTTAAAAACTTACCGGACAAAAGTATTGAAATTGATTTTCAATACTTTCATAGTCTGTATTAGTTACTTTATTTTTAGCATTTTGAATTTTAAGACCAAAAAAGTAACCAATGTACAGGAAAAAATCCCCCATGACATATCAACTAATATCATCTCTAGTGGCCAATGCTTTAAGGTGGCGTGATTAGTTAGGTCATAGATTCCATATGAAGTAAGTCCAAATACGGCACCTTTAAGCAGAGCTTTCCTTTTATTACCATCATAGGAAGCAAGCACTAAAAAATGAAGACCAATGGCCAAAAGTAGGTAAACCCCGAGTGCTGAAGTGTAATTCATGTCAAAGGCCCCATTATGAGTTTTTGCCAGGGGCTCAAGCATGCGATAGAAAAAGCTACCACTGAGTTTGAACCACAAAAAGTCGATTGCGATAAAGAGCGTGAGTGTGCATAGGAAACGTATAATTTTAATTTTCATCTTAATTATTGTTCTCATTTTTGGCCTATTTTATAATTTGGGCTAAAAAAATGATAACATAACTAAAAAGTTAGAGTAAGTACCAAAAAATGGGTTTGAGATACTTTATATAGTAGGACCTGTACATGATACTAAATTGCGTTTAAATTACTCACATGAATTTAACCATTGCCACTCAAAAACTTTTGAAGCTCAGCTTCCCTATTATTATAGGGCAGTTAAGTTTGATGTTAATTGGTGCTGGGGATGTCTATATTGCTTCAATTTATTCAACTAAGTCAGTGGCGGCAATTGGAGTTGCTTTTAGTACCGGAAATCCCGCTATGCTTTTTGGTATTGGTCTTACCATGGGGATCGCACCTCTTTTGGCCACGCGTAGAGGTCTAGGTCAAACAGGACAAAACTACTTAGTCAGCTATCTCAATTACTCCTTTTTTTTGGGACTTGTCTTTATCCTTATTACTTATGGGGTTATTTACTTTATTCCTCAATTTGGGTTGAAAGAGGAAATTGTTCCTTCTGTCGTGAAATACCTTGGAATCACAGTATGGTCTCTGCCTTTTGTTTTTGGTTTTTCTGCTCTCAAAGAATACTTAGCAGGTTATGAAGAGGTTTTTTGGCCAAACTTTATTGCTTTCGCAGGGATTTTTATCAACCTTATCCTTAATTATATTTTAGTTTTTGGGGCCGGTGGAAATGCAGGTATAGGAGAAGTTGGATTGGCCTGGTCGAGTCTGCTTATTCGTTTAATTATGTTTTTGGCCCTTATTTTTGTGGTTTGGAAAAAAGAGGGTTGGGGCACCTATGACAAGAAACTGCTAAAAGAAACTTGGAACCTCTCTCTACCTGTGGGATTTATGTTTTTTTTAGAAGTTTTAGCTTTCTGCTTCGTTGGAATTTTGGCCGGAAAACTCACCATAGTGGAAGCGGCCAGTAGTCAATTGGCCCTCACCATTTCTTCCATTGTATTCATGGTTCCTTTATCACTTTCAGGGGCCATCGCTGTAAAAGTTGGACATGCATTTGGCTCCAAGAACTTAGAAGAATTGAAGCTCTATATTTGGGCAGTAATGTATATAACTACTGCGTATGCTATTGGGACTATGTTCTTGTTCTTTGCGATTCCAAGCTTTTTGTTAGGGATTCTGACAAATGATCAAGAAGTGATTGAAACTGGAATTGGGCTTCTCTCGATTGCGGCCATCTTTCAATTAGTAGATGCTGCTCAAGCTATTTTAGTTGGGATTTTGCGAGGCCTTAATCGGACTCAGATTCCTTCTATTACGGTATTTTTGGGCTATTGGATAATTGGCATTCCGTTGGGTTGGTATTTAACTTTTTATCAAAAAATAGGAGTGCAGGGTTTATGGGTGGGGCTCGCGGCCGCATTAGGTTTTGTTGCTTTTTGCCTAGCTCTCTATCTTGTTTACACTGCTAAAAATATTAAGGAACAGTGGTTTCCTCTTAGAATTAATACTTAACTTTCTGCCTCGTCTTTTTTATATCAGACTTACCTTTCTTAGTTTTGATTCGTTTTTCAACTGAACTTCGAGTGGGCTTTGTACCAATTCGCTTTTTAGCAGGTCTGGCCACTTCTTCCAGCATACTATTTAACTTCTCCGTACAGTCCACGATGTTTTGCGCTTGATTGCGATAGCGCTGACTGGTGATTTTGACGAATCCTTTTTTGTTTATAAATCCCGAATAGCGCTGCTCAAACCTGGTTTTCACACCCGCATTGATGGCCTTAGAGGAGAGGTAATCCCAGGTTAATGTGACTTTGGAGTTCACCTTATTGATGTTTTGCCCTCCGGGACCAGAGGATCGTGAGAAAGAAAAGTGGAATTCATTTTCCGGAATGCGCATATATGAATGATATCATAAAAACTTGGTTCGGTTATGGTATTTAAAGCTGCGCGTTGTTGAGGGTTGGTTCTTATATGCTATGTTCGTACCATGGAAAATAAAATATTTAGCGCCCTCACTCAATTAAACCCCAAATCCCTTAAGAGTTTATCTGAGCAGATAATTGGTCTGGTCGAATCTAAGCTCTGGGCCAAAGTCTTATTCGGAATGTTTTTAGGAGTCATATTTGGGATTATAATTTCAAGTAGTGGCCCTTTCTCTGAATTGATAAAAGAAAATAATGATAAAGTTGAAACCTTTTTGGTTTGGCTAGTTCTTCCCGCCAAGCTTTTTTTGAAAGTTATTAAGATGGTTATTATTCCACTGATATTTTCGAGTATCATAAGAGGGTTGGGCTCAACTTCTGATGTCACACAGATGAAGAAAATAGGGGGACGGTTTTCTTTATTTGTGATGTTTAATACTATCTTGGCCTCAGTTTTTGGAATTGTAATCACAACACTCATCGCTCCAGGAAAAGGGCTTTCCCTAAAGGCAAAAGCTCTGGCCGACTCTTCTTTTCAAGATACCAATGCTTCCATGTTTACCTTTAGTCCAGATACCATCTTAAATATTTTACCAGTGAATCCTATTTCTTCTTTTGTTGAGGGGCAAATGTTAGACGTGGTGATTCTATCTTTATTAGGTGGTGTGGCCATTCTCTCTATTGATAGAGAACAGGCCAAGAGTGTGATGGATGTATTGGAAGTTATTCAGCAAATTTGTATGAAAGTCATTTCTTGGGCCATGAAGCTTGCCCCGTTTGCGGTATTTGGAATGATGACCCAGGTGACTGCTTCAACTGGACTTAAATCCCTAGGGAATATGTCTTATTATGTTCTGGTGTGTTTTTTAGGATTTGCACTTTTTGTTCTTTTCTACGCCACCTTGGTTGCAGTGATGAATAAAACTTCTCCCCTTGCGTATTTAAAAAGTATTTCAACTCCCATGTTGCTGGCCTTTTCAACTTCATCCAGTGCTGCCACGATGCCAGTGAGTTTAAAAGTGGCCGAGGATGAATTAAATATTGATCCCACAACTGCCATGTTTCTCATCCGTCTTGGGACGACGGTAAATATGGCAGGTACGGCCATTTGGCAAACTTCAGCTGTTATTTTTCTCAGTCAGGCCTATGATATTGAACTCACCATTGCTCAAATTTCAATTGTTGTGGCCACTTCTATCGCAAGCTCTATTGGTTCCCCAGGAGTTCCTGGAGTGGGAATTGGAATACTTGCCAGTATATTGGTTAAAGTGGGGGTTCCTATTGAAGGAGTGAGCTTAATCATGGGAGTCGATCGGATTGTGGATATGGGGTGCACGGTAGTTAACGTGGCGGGGGATTTAACGGCTACAAAACTATTTAGTAAAAGTTAAATTCCAAGAATATACACGGCATAAAACTATTCATCCCCATCTCAAAATACATATATGCGAATTATAGAATGGTTTTATTGTCTATCAGATACTCTTGCATGAGTTCTTTTATTCTCGTGGTGTATGGACGTTTCTCTAGCTCACACTTAAGTTTAAAGGCCTTTAGGAGTTCAGGCTCAATTTTCATTGTTATTAATTTCGTTTTTTCAACTTTATGTGCTTTATTAAGTTCTCTCATTGCCTCGAGCCACTCTATTTGTTTTGTTGCATCTTTCATTTTGTTAGCTCCTTGATATCAAGTAAGTCTTTATCTCTTCTTGACTTTTTTTTCATTTTGATAAGATCTTCTTTTGTGATGACCGTTAGTTCTAGTTTGCCGACTCGGAATTTTTCAGATTTAAAATCACCAACATCATGATTGATTAATATGTCTATTTGGTCAGTCGGATCGTCTTCATTATAGAAATTCCAGGCAATCAGGTTTCTCTTTTTTATATACTCATCTTTAAAGTGATAGATTGAGACAGCGTCAATAGGAAGCCTGGATATCATTCCCATTTGGTGCATTATACTTTCAATTTTCTTTAAATTAGCGAGAGTGAATTTTATAATTAGATCGATATCAACAGTATTTCTTGAATACCCGTGAAAGTTAACAGCATACCCTCCCACAATCATATAATTGATTTTCTCTTTTTTAAGCGCCTTGACTAGTTTGGATAACTTCACCTTTGTAGTATATACCAGTATATACCAATAAAGCAAGGTAGAAGGTTTTCACCCTTGAAAGGTTGAGCTTGTAGTGAACAATAATGCTTCAATAAATTCAAAGAGTTAAATTCTTTTCCTCAGCTTCAATGTTTTTATTTGGCAAACCTCCAATCGATGCTAAACTAACGTCTTATGGATTTTGACAGAATATTAGGATTATTTGTTGTTTTATGGGCCGTAATCGACCCCATTGGAACCGTTCCCGTCTATTTGGCGGTGGCAAAAGGGCATGAAGGGGCACAAAGACAAAAAATTGCAGCTTTTTCTACTTTAGTGGCCTTTGGTGTTTTACTCTTTTTTTTAGTGATTGGAGAAATTATCCTCAAGAGTATGGGGGTCTCCTTGGCCGCTTTCCAAATCTCTGGTGGAATTATTCTCTTTCTTTTTGCTATTGATATGATTTTTGGTAGTAGTAAACCTGAAGGGGAACTTCAGTTAGTAAAAACTAGTAAAGAGCTTGCCATATTTCCTTTAGCTATTCCCTCCATCGCTAGCCCCGGTGCTATTTTGGCGGTAGTTCTTTTAACGGACAACTCACGCCATTCTATTGCTGACCAGATCCAGACTGCCTTCGTGATGACCTTAGTGCTATTTATAAATTATCTGTTTATGAGATTTTCCGACAAAATTCACAAGAGAATTGGTGATGCTGGTGCCATCATTATAAGTAAAGTCATGGGTCTTATCCTTGGTGCGATTGCTCTTAATAATATTTTGATAGGTATAAAAAAATTCTTTGAAATCTAAAAGATAAGCAAGCCTTTTTATAAGGAGATAAAATGAGTGATTCAAACTTTGAAGGCTCTTGTCTTTGCGGGCAAGTCACATTTGAGATAGTAGGGCAATTGGATCACTTCTTTTTGTGTCACTGCTCTCGCTGTCGCAAGACCAGTGGTAGCGCACATGGGGCGAATCTGTTTTCAAAAACGGCTAAATTAAAGTTTTTTCAAGGAGAGGATAAGATCCGAGACTATCAAGTGCCCAATACTCGCTTTAGTACAACTTTTTGCGTGGATTGTGGTTCTAAACTGCCTAAAGATCATAATGGTAAAATCTTGCAAATTCCGGCGGGAAGTTTGACCAGTGAACTTAATATGAAGCCTAATGCTCATATCTATTACGCCAGTCGTGCCGCTTGGGATAATGAGCTTGAAACTGTTAAGAAATTAGACACAAAATAACTTTCATTAAATTTCAAGCCAATATGGCCGATAAGCTTAGTAATGAAATCTCTATTACTTTTATTGATAATGAGCACCGCCTACGCTTCAGATTGTATTCATGATGAGAGAAGCTTCAAATGCGTCCAATATGTAAAAAACTACGATGCTGATACCATCACATTTAATATTCCTGGCACTCATCCTTTATTGGGAGAGAAAATTAATATAAGATTAGCTGGAGTTGATACTGCTGAAATACTAACTAAGAATAAATGTGAAAAGAGCAAGGCCCAAGCGAGTAAGGACATTGTTGCAGCTAAATTAAAGAAGGCCAAAAGAATTGATTTACTGAATATACAACGAGGGAAGTATTTCAGGATTGTGGCCGATGTTATGATTGATGGGAAATCACTTAGTGAGTATCTGCTTTTAAACGGCCATGCCTATGCTTATGATGGTGGAAAAAAGAAAAAGACGAACTGGTGTAAATCCAATCGAGATATTGCCTCTGAGAATCAAGCTAAATAAGTAGCATGAGCTATAACACTCTGATTTTCCTTCCTTTATCTTAAGAAAATCGAATAAGAACGTTGTTTTTTTGAATAATCCTTATGGCCTTTCTTGTTATAGTATCAATGCTTGACTGGGAGGTTCATATAAAATTATTCCTATTAATCCTCTTGCAAGTGATACTTTCTGTACCTTCATCAGCTAACGAATCAATAGATGCTGCAAATATTTTAAGTACTAATAATAATGAATCTTTTGACTTCACTAAATTAGCGCCTCAGACAATTCGTTCCTTTTCTATTTTTGCAGGACCTTCCCTTGGTAACTTAAATGATCCAGTTGATGAAGAAGGAGTTGCTGATGATGGTGCTATAAATACTTGGTCGCAGGTTAGTTTTCAGTGGAAAATAAATGAACAATTAAACTTTATTGCAAACCCGAGGTTTGTTATTAATCACAATGCAAATAGGACTGAAGATAAATTTCTTGAATGGG
>CAYGUN010000071.1:0-10373 GCA_964353025.1 uncultured Bacteriovoracaceae bacterium | reverse complement strand
CTGTGAAGCCTTTTCTAGTGTAAGCCCTTTTTTATAAACAGTTCTTAGAACTTCAGAGAGTGCACTTTTATTTTTTCCAAAAATTTCATAATTGCGAGTGGCATTCACTAAATCTTTCATTAAAGTTGCATCGCAATCTTTTTGAGAAATATGGTAGGAATCATCTTCTTTTGTTTTCCACTTAGAAGAAAGATCTTCACTTGTATCTGCAAATTGAGTGACTCCCACAACCACTTCTTTCCTGGTATGAATTCGTTGCTGTCTTTGCTTTACGACATTTTCAATTTGAGATTTCACGAACCCTGAAGTAATGGCATTCCCCATCCCACCTTTCTCTTCAATAGTTAAAAATTCTTTCCAGGCAGTTTTAATTAATTCATAAGTTAGGCTTTCAATAAACCAACTTCCTCCCATAGGATCTACCACTTTGGAGAGAAAAGATTCATCTCTTAAGATATGAGAAATATTTCTTGATAATCTTTGAGGAAGCTCTTTATCGTAATCATCACCTAAATCAAACTGGTCATTGAGAGGCTTATTGAAATTAAAAGTATCAATGATATCCACGTCACTAAGGGCCGCGCTAAAGCTTGCAGTGGTTGTTCTCATGATATTGCCCCACGAATCGTAGAGTCCCATCATTCGATGTGAACTTCGAATAAAAATTTTAGGTAAATGCTCTCTCGCATCAATATCATAAGACTCTAGAACCTTTGCATACAAAAATCTAAAGGCCCTCATTTTAGCAATGTTCATGAAAATTTGTGAATCAAAGCTAAAGGAAAAAACAATTTGTCCCAAAATTTGCTTTGGCTTAAGCCCTGCTTTTTTAAACTGCTCTATATTCTCCACCATCGTATTAAGAGCATAGCCAATTTCCTGCGAACAACTTGAACCTGCATTATGGTAGCAGCTCGTTGATATTCCAATAGAGCGCGATTTTGGAAATTCCTTCATCACAAAATAAATGACTTCACTTATATGTGACATAACCCTATCAATTGAGAAAGGGAGTGTGCCTTTCTTAGAAAGAATTTGATAAGGATCACAATTTAAGTGAAAAGAGATTTTTTTATTATCTAGTTTATTAACATCAAAAGAATGGGCCAAAAAATTGGTGCTCAAAATAATATCTTCAGCGAAATGAAAACCAATCGACTTGTTCTCGATGTCGATTCCCTTAAATAACTTTTCCACATCTTCAATATTATTAAGCCTAATTCCCCGGGCCCCAGTTCTATCCATATAAAGATTAAGGTAGTTAACACCATAGAGAGAATCTTCTTTCATTTGTTGATTCACAATACGGGGATCTTTATCATAGTAACTACTGGCCACTTGCCAAGAGTTCTTTACGTTACCAACAGCCTTATCCCCTCTTATAAAAGGATAGGCCCCAGGATAACCTGTGTTTTTCATTGCATCAGGAGTATTGCTTTTATGATAGAGGCCCTTAAGATGGAAACCTTCATAAGTATTTCTTAAAAGGGAGTTTTGAATGCTGACTCCCTTTAAAGAGGAAGCCAGAACTTGCTGCCAGCTCAGTTCATTTTGAGCAGGAAAAATTCCTTCAAGTTGGATATCGCTTTTTGTCATACTGGAGAGATCCTACCTTGATTAAGGCAGTGCTGCAATATATGTCACCCATGAATCGCAATTCTCTTCTTCACGAGACGGATAAAACTCACCATTACCACCATCATCGTCATCGTCGTCACCTTCCCAATAGGTAATAACCTTTGAAAAACCTGCTTCTTCCAACAGGTCTGTTAACTCTGGCATGGACCAAAGTCTCCAATCGTAGGTAAAGCAATTTTTATGCTTCTTGCCTTTCTCGTCTTTAAAGTGAATAGCAAAAAGGCATTCGTTAGTAATGGGGTTGAATTTCTGACAATCCCAAAAATAGCTAAAATTATCGTGTTCTGTTTCTTCTTCCAATAAAGTCTGAGACTCCGGGCCCCCAAAAAGATCAAGAAAAAAGACAGTATTCTTACCACAGGTCTTTCTAACAGCTTTGAAATATTTAAGAATTTCTTTTCTTTTTTTGAAAATAAAATAAGAGAAATTAAAGGCGCAAATAATGTCTGCTTTGGGGTTTGAAGTACTTAAAACATTGCCCTTAGTATATTTCATTCTCTTTTGTTGTTCAGAATTAAGTTTTGAGTAATGCCTTAATTTTCCATACTCAATGGGATCTGAGTCTAAATCAATGGCAACAGCTTCATTCTCTTTATGCTTAGCAACCCAAGTACATGAAAGAAAACCTGTTCCACCAAAGTCTTCCCTTAAAGTCTTGGCCTTTCTCTTCTTAATTCTTTTGTACTCATCAGCAAGGAATTCAACTTCGTGCGAAGGATTTTGAACCGATTTTTCATAATAATAGTGCTTATTAAAACCAGTGCTGGCTTTTTTCTTACCCATAAAGATATCTCCAATGAAATTTGGCATAAGAATAACTTTTGAGAAAGATTATTGCAATGGCTATTTACTAGCTGTGATGACTTCACCAATCATGTCTTGCATAATAAACAGAGATTCCTCAATCATAGGATCAGTCGCGAGCTCTTTTGAGTACTCTTTCGATTTTTCCTTTTCTACCTCTGTCTTTGGCTTTTTGAATTCGGTAATAATGATATCTTTATTCTCATCTTCAATTTTATGCTTTTCAATCTCAGCTTTTACCTTTTTTCTCTCTGAATTATAGTCTTCCAGGGTAAGTATTTTCACCGTATCTTTCTTACGATGTGTGTACCAATCATTGCTCTCTTTAACCTTCTGAAATTTTGCGTTCTTGACTACGCGTTTTTGACTCAACTCATTAAGCTTTTCAGCATTAAACGAATATTGGCCCCAAATATCATATGGCACTGGGTTAACTTTGGCCCATGGCAATGAATAATCAAGGTGCTTCTCACCTGTTTCAAGGTAAGCATAGGGATCTGGTAAAACAATATCTGGTGTGACCCCTTTATACTGAGTTGAACTTCCATTCACTCTATAAAATTTCTGAATAGTGATTTTAAGAGCGCCTAGTGGTGAATAACTTCTGGCCATTGGAGAGAGATAAGCATCTAAATCAATAACAGCTTGCACTGTTCCCTTACCGTGAGAGTACTCTCCTCCTACAACGAGAGCTCTTTTATAATCTTGCAGAGCTGCCGCAACAATTTCTGAAGCAGATGCACTTAGTTTGTTAATTAATACAATGACTGGTTTTGTAAAAACAACTTCAGGATTATTACTTTTTAAAATTTCAACTGAACCGGAACTGGCCTTAACTTGAACAATAGGTCCTTTACCAAGGAAAAGACCTGACATCATTCTCGCATCATCTAGTGCCCCTCCTCCGTTATTTCGGAGATCTAAAATGACACCATCAACATTTTCTTTATTGAACTTTACTAATTCTGCTCTCACATCATCAGTACAGTTTCGTCCTGCAGGATCATTGAAGTCTCTATAAAACTTAGGCACCTTGATATAACCAATTTTTTTACTGATTTTTTTGTGCTCTAAAATAACGCCCTTTACATAAGATTCTGCAATTTGCACAACATCACGAACAATAGGAACAACTGCAGTGTCCCCAGAAGCTTTTTTAACTGTAAGCCTTACAGTTGTCCCCTTTTTTCCTCGAATTAACTTTACAGCATCTCGAAGTGGCATATTTACAATATCCACAGGATCTTTCTTCCCTTGACCAACTGCCAATATTTTATCGCCTTCCTTTAAATCTTTCTGCTTCCATGAAGCACTACCTGGAACAATCCTTTCCACTACAATATAAGAATCATCTTCTCTTAGGACTGCTCCAATCCCTTCTAGTTTTCCACTGATATCAATATCAAAATCTTCTTTATCATCTGGTGGCATATAGTGAGTGTGTGGATCGAAAACTCTGGTGATTGAATTATAGAAACGCTCATTATAATCTTCATGTCTTTCTTTTTTAAGTCTTTTAAAAATTCTTTTATAACTCTTTTGAGTTTTCTTTACGGCTTCTGCAACTAACTCTTTGGGCTTCTTGGGCTCAAATTTTTTCCCTTTCTCTTTTTTGGCCTTTTTTTCTGTTTCCTGCTCATCTTGCAGATCGGCATAGCGTCCAAGAACATCATATTTTAAAATTTTGTGCCAACGCTGCTTTAGCTCTTCAGAATTTGCTACAAAATTTCTTTTTTCGGGGTCTGTCTCAAGAGTTATTTTTTTATCAAGATCAAAGTCTTTTTTAAGGATGGCCATGACATAGGTTTCAACTTCTCCCAGTCTCTTCTTAAATAATTCTTCTGTTTTGCTTACAATTTGTAATTTACCGGAAGAGAGTTGGTCATCAAACTCTTCTTGAAATTTCTTTAATTCATTAACGTCTGCGTTCAAAAGAAATTGCTTACCATAATCAACTCTTTCAAGATAAAGCTTGAAGGCCTTCTCTGATAAATCATCATTGATTTTTTTACTACTTAAGTGCATCCCTTCAAGGGTACCTTTCAAGATATTTCCTAGAATGAGTTCCTTAGAATACGATGCTTTTGAAAACGCGTTTTGAGCTGACAGTGTTGTAATAAAAAGTAAAAGTAATAATTTCATAGGGCCTCTATCCTGAAGTTTCATCAATCTATTCTATAATTGAGGGCCAGTTATTACAACGATCAAAAACTTCTCATGGTTCTTTTGACTTCAATAGTTTATTATTACCCCATGAGCACATATGAATTCTTTAAAAGCCTCGCTTTTCGGCTAGATCCAGAGTTGGCGCATGAATATACGATTAAAGCACTTGAGAAATTCCCACAGGTAAGTAATACTTTTTTTCCACCAGTCATACCCAAAGTAAATAAGTATAGCTTAACCAGTGGATTGCTTAATTGGTCATATCCTATAGGAATAGCTGCGGGCTTGGATAAAAATGCTCAGGCCATTAAATTTTTTGATTCTCTTGCCATTGGAAATCTTGAAGTCGGAACAGTGACTCTTAAACCTCAAAAAGGGAATCCAAGGCCCAGGATGTGGAGATATCCAGATAAAGAATCACTTCGTAATAGTATGGGATTTCCCAATGCAGGCAGTAGAAAAATTCTTAAAAAAATACAAGATATTCAAACTCAAAGACTTTGCCTTGGTGTGAATATTGGAAAAAATAAAGATACGAGTATAGAACAAACCCCTGCAGAGTACGCTAAGCTATATGAAATGTTTGCCCCCTACTGTGAATATATTGCAGTCAATATTTCTTCACCCAATACCCCTGGGTTGAGAGAATTTCAACAAGCGGATCAACTCAAACTTATTCTCGCGGCCATTAATGAAAAAAAAGTCAAAACTCCTGTGCTTGTTAAGATAGCTCCGGATCTTGATAATGCTCAAATTGAGGAAGTGGTGAGAATTTCAATTGATAATAAAGCAGATGGACTGATTGCAACCAACACCACTAGAATAGAAGAAATGGGAGATGGTGGTGTATCAGGGAAACTGCTTTATCAAAAATCTCACAGAGTTCGTGCTCTAGTTCTATCCCAAATCAAAGGGCAAGATAATTTCAGCTTCATTGGAGTCGGAGGCTTTTCAAGCTTTGAAGATATTAAAGATTTTTGGAAGCAAGGTGGGAGGCTTACCCAAGTCTACACTTCATTTGTTTATCAGGGCCCACAATTTTTTTATCAAAGTAAAATAGAGATTGATAGACTGCTTAAAAAATATCAGTGCAAAACCCTAGAGTCATTATTAAATGACCCTCAGATATTAAAAGAAATTTGAAAACTTATTAAAGAGAGATTGAACAAAGTCTTTCTTCTTTTGAGTATAGGGCGGATAGAAATATTTTAATCCTATATCAAGCTTCCTTTTAAAGACTGCTCTTTTATGAGAAAACTCTTCAAAACCCCATTGACCATGATAGTGCCCTAACCCACTAGGCCCGACTCCCCCGAAAGGAAGATTATGGTTGGCATTTTGGAGAATCACATCATTGATGGCCACTCCACCTGAGCAGGTTTTCTCCAGGACTCGATTAATAAACTCATTGCTCTTAGAGAAGATATAAATGGCCAAAGGATGTCCATGAGAATTGATATGTTGATAAATCTCATCTTCGTTTAAATATGTTTTGATAGGAAGAATAGGGCCGAAGATCTCTTCCTGCATGATACTGCACTTATCACTCACATTACTTAAAAGTGTCATCTCGATTTTTCTTTCCTCCAAGTTAACTTGTGCTCCCAGCTCAACTTGGGCCCCTTGCGCTTTGGCATCATCAAGATGGGCCTTTAATCGATTGAAATGAGCTTCATTAATAATAGAAGTCATTTTATGGTCACTCTCGTGAGTAAGCTTGTCATAGGCCCGCTTAAAAGCGTCCGAAAACACAGTAACCATATCTTCGTGAATATAGAGATAATCTGGAGCGATACAAGTTTGTCCTGCATTTAAAAATTTGCCCCAGGCAATTTTATGTGCGGCCTCATCAATATCCACATTGCGATCAACAATAACCGGAGACTTACCACCTAATTCAAGTGTGACTGAGGCCAGGTGCTTGCTGGCCTTCTCCATGACAATTTTGCCAACTCTAGTACTTCCAGTGAAGAAAATATGCTCGAACTCTAAATCAAGCAGCTCACTTGCAAGCTTTGCATCTCCTTCAAAAAGGGCCACTTCATTTTCCTCAAAAACGGCCTGAACAATCTCTTTAATCACTTTATTAATATGAGGAGTAAATTCAGAAGGCTTTACTATAACAGTATTTCCTGCAGCGATGGCCGATATCAAAGGATAGAAAACTAAGTGAAAAGGATAATTCCAAGGCCCAATTAACAAACATGTACCACGTGCTTCATAACGGACCCAGCTTTTCGAACCCGTATAGAATGGTGGCGTTTTTACAGCTTTGTCTTTCATCCAATCACCTAAATGAGAGCACACATGATTAATCTCTGAAATAACAGGCAATAATTCAACAATGGCAGTTTCTGTATGAGGTCGGTTGAAATCTTTGTAAAGTGCTAACTCAATAGACTCTTGCTTAAGCAGAATAATTTTTTTCAAGCTACGTAGTTTTTTTAAACGAAACTCAAGGGTTGAGTTTTTCATTTTATATTTATTGGCCTTATGGGCATTGAAAACGTCTTGCACTTTATTTTTTGATACTACAGATTTTTGCTCATCTTGCCTTAATGGTGCAGTTTCAGTCATAATGGACTCCTAGGTGTTAGAATGAGTTTATCCTATGATAGTTCATACGTAAAAAAAGCGGCAATTCTTTTCTGTTTTATATTCTGTACTCTATGTAGCATCAGCTATCTCCTGCAACGCTTCCTTGTAGGTGCTCCTCACGCACTACCAGTATCCTTTATTTTCTCATTCTTCTTTAGCCTATTTATCGTTTCCCACCTAAAAAGAGGTTTTCTGCTTGAGTGCCTAGAAATCAACTCAAGTAATAAAGAATCTCATAAACCATTGGCCGATTATTATAACGAACTTATCGATTACCTGTGTCTTTTAGGGTATGAGAAAATATCTGCTCATGATGATACTGAACACTTTCACCCAACGGGAAGATCAAAGCTTTTTTTTGGAAATATTAGTATTGAAAAAACACCCTACTATATCAAGGTCGAAGGACCTGCCAATTTTATTAAGATCTTGATTTCTCATCTAGGTATTTCGAAAATTTATTTGTAATCATAAGATTAGAATCACTTATCACTCAGCTTAAAGACTTGAAAAACCATGAAAAAATTACTCACTTTAGAGTAAAATTATTGATCACTTTGAAGTTCATTTAGTGAATTTTTAAGGATTTATCCTCTTCCTAAGAAAAAATTACTTCATTAGCGAAAAACCCTATTACTGCACTGAGTTTACATGTAAATTACCTGCAATCGAATGAAAATTGACGAGAATTTATGAAAGGAGATTACTATGTCAAAAATTATTTCTTTATTAATGGTGATGTCACTCGGAATGAGTGCATTTGCGTCGGGTCTTCCCGCTGTATTAAAAAACGTAGCGAAGGTTGCTGATATCGACCCCGCTGTATTTACAACTCAAATCTTAAAGTATGCTGAAAGAACAAAACTTACAGGTACTGCTGATGACGTATTAGAAGTTATCGCAAAAAGTGGTCTTGATATGGGGAACGTTCTTAGAATTGCTAAAGGGCTTTCTAAAAACAATGCTTCTTTTATTGACCTTGCAAAAGGTGCTCAATCTGAAGATAAACTTTTTAATGAAGTTGTTGAGGCCTTAGCTGGTGCTTCTTCTTCTGCTAAAGTTGCTTCTAAAATTGATATTGTAAGAACACTTGGTGCCACAGTTGAAGCTTCTAAAAAAGCTGAATTTAATACTGCTGCTCGTGATTTAGAAGCGCTTCTTTCTCTTCTTTCTGCTGAAGACCAAAAAATTACTCTTGAGATTATTAAATCTCAAAGTGAAAGAGGTTTTAGTGCAGTAGATGTGATGTTATTTGGACAGGTTGATGCTGTTTCTGCTCACATCTCAGGTGGAAGTCACCTTATGCACGAAGCTTGTGGTGGATACGGTCCAGAAATTGTAGACAACGCTCTTAGTATTCAAAAAGCAGCTCTAAGATTTCTTGATGCTCAAGATAAAATTGGACCAAATGAAATGGTTGGTTCAGTTATCAAAGGACGTATGCAAGTTCTTGGAGAAACTAGACAAGAAGCTGCTCACAATGCAGCTCAAACTTATCCTGATGGTTGGGCCTATCGATGTGTAAGAAAAGAAGGCGCTGCTGGACAAGTTTTCTACAACTATGAAAGTGTAACTGGTTGTGCTTTCCAAGGTAAGCCAAAAGGTCTTGGACCAAAAGCTATCGCTGGACTTTGTGGAGTTTAATTAAATCTTCTTTCATTTGATATATAAAGGCGGATCTCGGTCCGCCTTTTTTTTTGGAGCCCCCCCATGATGAAACTAACGACAATCCTCTTACTTTTAAGTTTAAATATTTTTGCAGCGCCCCTTCCAAGCTCTGAGTCTAAAGATTACGCCAGTGTGAAGTATTCACCTTCAAAAAGGCTCCTTTCGGCCATTGATATTGAAGGAAAGTTCTCTCTATGGGACGTGAAAAAAGAAGCAAAAATTCTTGAAGTAGAAGATTCAGCTCATCATGCAAGCTTCGTTAAATTTAATGAAGTTGAAACCAAACTGGCCATTGGGACCAAAGAAGGTACAGCTTACCTGCTTGATTTAAAGTCAAATACGCTTGTACAGCTCCCTGAAACTAAACTTCCTCCTAATAAGCACACCGCTATTGAGTTCAACTCAAAAGTCCAAGGTAAGACTGTAGTGGTCTTTGGGGATGAGCTGGGAGGAGTGACCATTTATAAAGAAAACCTTCAAACAAAAGCCTTTGATACTCAAATACTGCATTCCTATCAAGGTTTTCATCAAAGCATCACTAAGAAGACTGAAATATTGCAATTCTCTGACGATGGGGCCCGTTTAAGTGCCTATTTCTCAAATAACAGAGCTCTCATGGGACCTCAATTAAGTGAGCCTCTCCACCCTTCCGAGGTCGATCAAGGGCCAATGAAAAAAGTGGGATTCACCAGTAATGCCCAAGCCGATCGCCTTATCCTGGAGCAAACCTATAGAGGAGACACAAGTCTAGGGATACAAAAGCTGGCCGTTTGGCAGGATACTCCAAAGGGAATGCTTCCAATTTTTGATTCAGCGTTTGCTGGACAAAATTTTGGGACAACAGTTCATAATTTCTCTTCTTATGCCTATGATGACAATCTTATTCATTTGGCCTTTGGATTACAAATTGATGAGAATGAAATGAAGCTCAACCCTCGCGCCGATAAGGTAAATATTAAAAAGAATCCTTATGCATTTAGTGTGACTCACGTCTTTAATCGCAGAATGGATAAAAGAGTGACTCTAAGGGGCGTTTTTGGCAATTATATGGCCGTATCAGATACAGGAACTCTTCTTGCTACGGCTCAAATTGATAATGACGTAAATAATGGAAAAAAACTTAATCTTTATTCCATTGTCTATGATCACGCAGAAGGAGAGAGGGCAAAAACAATCAAGTCTCCGAAGCCTATTAGTGAGCGCTTATTTGACTCTCCTATTCGCTCTGTTCATTTTGGCAGAGAACGGATTAAAAATAACAACCATGGCCCGGCCAAAAATAAGCTTTTTGTTATTACTCAAGACGGAACGGTTCATGTTTTTGCCTATGATTTAAAACAAGGTCTCTACCACATCAGCGAAGTAAAAACAGGAGCTTTACTACCAAAGCATATTAAGGCCCATTATAATCATAATAAATTTTTACGCTTTAGTGATGCCACAGGAGAGCGCGTTTATGTTTCTTATGATGAGCTTTTAACCTGTAACCAAAACTTTGC
>CAYGUN010000070.1:7447-10652 GCA_964353025.1 uncultured Bacteriovoracaceae bacterium | reverse complement strand
ATATTTTTTACAAAAAAGATTAAACATCATATCCCTCATTTTACACCTAAGGGGGCGCTTCATGAAGTGCAGCGAAACCTTCAGCTTTTAGATGAAAACTTTGATCAAGACAAGAAGATAAAACCTATCCTTTATTTGGATGGGAAAGATGAAGAAGCAGTAAGAGGGTATAAAAGCGGAAAATATATAGTAATGGCCCCGACTTCTGTTTGGTTCACGAAGCAGTGGGAAATAGTAAAGTGGAAAGAATTAGTGGAAAGGGTACCACCTGAGATTAAGATTTACCTCATCGGTGCTCCATCAGATAGTGGGCAATGTAACTTAATTGGACAAGGTAAATCAAATTGTCTTAATCTTTGTGGCAAACTAAGCTTGCGAGAGTCTGCGGCCTTAATGAAAAATGCCATCAGAGTTTTTGCTAATGATAGTGCTCCTCTGCATTTAGCATCAGCAGTGAATGCCCCCACAACGGCCATATTTTGCTCCACTATAACAGACTTTGGTTATTTCCCTCTGTCAGATGATTCAATTGTCTTGGAAGAAAATGATCTGGATTGTCGCCCATGTGGACTACACGGGAAGAAAGTTTGCCCTTTAGGTCATTTCAAATGTTCAAGTAATATTAGTATCGACAAGGCAGTGGAGACTATTTCTTTTTAGTACTACCTTTTATATACCCTCTAATTCGTGAGTAATGAACCTTTGTTAAATAGTTCTCTTCTTGCTCTTTACAATAGCTGTGAAGATGAGGTTTTTTTCTTGGGAACTTCAAGCAAGGAAGATAAGAGATGAAAAAAGCAGCATCGATTGCAATTAAGGCGATGCCAGGTACGTTTTTTAAAGATTTTAAAATAAGAGAAAAGGCAGTGGTTGGGACTGAGTATTTAATTGTGTGAGTAAGTACATGCTCGTAAAAACGAAATCTATACTGAGGAGCAAGTTCGAAAAGTTTAGCAATCTCTCCTGCCGTGACTTCCTCTTTGGCATCAATTCTATTAATGACATCCATAATGAACTCATCGTGCTCTTCCTGGGCACCAAGATAAACCTGCTCTAAAAACTCTTTTGTTTGTTTCGCTGTCTTATTTTTTTCTCTAAATTTATCTTTGTTTTTCTTAAACTTCTTTTCATAAAAGCCAGTTAACCAACCACTGGTCCAAGCACTATGCTTTGATGAGGCCATATGAACTTTGCCTAGAAAGAGACCCAGTTTTGAAAAAAGTTTTCCAAAAAAAGTTTGCTCGGTAGCGATTGCACTCATTTCCATTTCGGTGACTTCATCTAATATGCTATTTTTAATTTGTTGGAGTTCTTGGGCCTTTTGAGGTTCAAGATATTTAGATACTTCTTTTATATCCGACTCAAACAGTTGTTTGTTGAACACCGTTGCATAAGAGTTAAATATAATTAATAGACTAAGTATGGCCAATTTCATCGGTAATTCCTTTTACGTATGTATAATCAAAGCACATAGGGGTAAGAAAATCAATTTTGATAATTTCTTATTGCTCATATAGAATTTTATAATAGCTCGCAACTCCAAATGAGGCCAAATTGTCTAAAAAGAAAGCAACGCAAGAACTTTCCAGTTTTGTAGAAGTTTTAACGCAAAATTTCATGCTTTTGTGTACCGATAAGCAGGGAAAAATAACTTATGCCAATGAAAAATTTTGTAAGGCATATGATTATGATGAGCAAGATATAATTGGCGAAGATGTTTCAATATTTGACTCGCCGTACTATGCAGGTGCTTTTTATTCAGATGCAATAAGCAGAGTTTTAAAGGGAAAAGTTTGGAGAGGTGAGGCAAAACAGAAAGATAGTTCAGGTGAAGAGTTTTGGGTTGAGTGCTGTATCAGTTTAAAACAAAACCAAATTTTTTATATTTTAAATGAAATTCAAGATGAAAAGGTTTTTCAAACGGCATCTAAGGAAGTTGCTAAAGCTGCTCTAATAGGAGAATGGCGATTTGATGTCAGTTCCGAAAAAATATACTGGTCAGAGATGACTTACAAAATTCATGAAACTTCTCCTCAAGACTATACCCCAGCAGTTGAAAGTAGTATTGAATGTTATCTAGAAGAAGATAGGCCAATTATAGAGAAAGCTTTTAAAAAGGCCCTTACCAAAGGAACTCCATATGACTTGGAATTAAGAATTAAGACTTTTAAAGGAAATATACGTTGGGTAAGAGCAATTGGTCATGTCATTTTTAAATCAAAAAAAATATATATGGTGTATGGAAGTTTTCAAGACATTCATGAAAAAAAAGTTACAGAGTTGGAGTTAAGAGAGTTTAAAGATCGTCTTGATATTGCTCTTGAAGCAACTCAAATTGGAATTTGGGATTGGGACTTGTTAAGCAACTCTCTTTATTGGGATGAGAACATGTACCGCGTTTATGGGGTAAATAAAAAAATACAAGATAAAGTTGAAAATTGGGAATCCATGGTTTATCCCGAAGATCTAGCTAATTTATATAATACGGTAGAAAAAGCGATTAAAAATAAAACAATGCTTCGCTCCAGTTTTAAAATGAGGCGAGGAGATGGTAAGGATAGACTTATTCGCACCATCGGGAAAGCATCTTATCGAGAAGATGGACAGGCCCTGCGAATGGTAGGAGCGAACTGGGATGTAACTGATGAAATGGAAGCAAATGAAGCGCTACTGAAAATTAATAACCGCCTTGATATTGCTCTTGAGGCGACTAAAATTGGAATTTGGGATTGGGACATTTCAACGGGATTTCTTCATTGGGATCAACGAATGCTTGAAGTTTACGATTTGAAGAAAGGTGAATTTAGCAACAATTTTTCTTCGTGGGAAGCTTGTGTATTAGAAGAAGACTTGGAAGAAACAAATAAAAAAGTAATGAAGGCACTTGAAACAGGAGAAACCTTTAATACTCAATTTCGAACTAAGACTAAAAATGGGGATATCCGGTATATTAAAGGTTTGGGTAGAGCTTTTTATGATCTTGATAAAAAACCTATCAGAATGGTTGGTGCTAATTGGGATATTACAGAGGAGCAGGAAATTAACCAAAAGATTTTGGTAGAACAAGAAAAAGCAAAGAATGCTCTAAAAGTCCGTTCTGAGTTCCTTGCAAATATGAGTCACGAGATTAGGACTCCACTGAATAGCATTATCGGAATGAGTGAATTATTGTTAACAGAAGAATTGTCTTCGAAGCAAAGAGAGA
>CAYGUN010000070.1:0-7437 GCA_964353025.1 uncultured Bacteriovoracaceae bacterium | reverse complement strand
AGATGATGTTTTTGATAAATTACTCTGGTTCAACTTTGTTAAATTTAATAAATGACGTTTTAGATTTTTCAAAAATAGAAGCAAAGAAACTTACTATTACTAAAAGCTATTTTAAATTAAAAAACCTAATTATTAATTCAGTGAAAATGTTTGATGCACCAGCAACAAATAAATCAATATCTTTGAACTATAATATAAATGAAAATGTTCCAGCCTCCATATTTAGTGATGAGCATAGGCTTAATCAAGTTTTATTAAACCTCATTTCAAATGCTGTTAAATTTACAGATGAAGGGTCAGTTAGTTTAGATGTCTTGTTTGAACCAAAGTCGAAAAATAATGGTGTTCTCATTTTGGAAATTACTGACACCGGCGTAGGAATATCTAAAAGTATGAGTGAAAAGCTTTTTCAACCCTTCGAGCAACAGGATGGCTCTTTATCTCGGAAATATGGAGGCACTGGATTAGGGCTTGCTATAAGTATGGAGTTAATCAATTTACTTGAGGGGAAAATTACAGTTGAAAGTCAGGAGGGAGTCGGGAGTAAGTTTAGAGTTCACATTCCTATTTTAGCGGGTACTGATATTGAGCTAAAGCAAGCAGAGGAAGTGGATGTATCTAAGTTAGTCGGGCTATCAATCAATATTTTAGTAGTTGAAGACAATTCAATTAATCAGCTCTTAATGAAGAGTCTACTTAAGAAGTTAGGGTTTAATGCTTCGATTGCAGAAAATGGAAAGCATGCTATAGAGCTTTGTGAAGAGAAAAGTTTTGATCTTATCTTTATGGACATGCAAATGCCTGTGATGGATGGACTAGAGGCTACACGTTTACTAAGGGAAAGAAAGAAAGATTATCCTATTATTGTTGCAATGACCGCCAATGTCTTTGATGAGGACAAACAAAACTGCTTTGATGCTGGAATGAATGATTTTATTGCAAAGCCGGTTAAGAAAAATATTCTTTTAGAAGCAATTCTTAGGTACATAGACGTTTTTGAATCTCATTAGCCAAAATAGTAGGCTTAGGATAAGTGTGGTTAAGAAAACCTATACTTCGCAAAGATCTCATTGCTATTTTTTCAGTCAACTTCTTAACTAAGCTCATCATTCTACTGAAAACGCCGATTATTGACTATGTTCCTAAAATTATTTGCTGATAAAAAATTCATGATTGCAATGCTCTCCTTATGGGGGATTTTGCTCATAGCAGGCTTTGGGTTTCTATGGGACTACTCAAATAAGCCAGGGCCTAGTGGTGAACCTCCAACTCACTGGCCAGTTCAATCCAATTTACAAAGAGATTCTCAAAAACCAACTTTGATTATGTTTGCTCATCCTCGATGTTCTTGTTCAAGGGCTTCCATGGAAGAACTTACAAAGATTTATACTGACTTGTATGGAAAAATTACAATCAATATAGTTTTCTATCATCATAATAAATTTAAACGAGAATGGGTTTATTCTGATCTTTGGAATAAGGCCCAAACAATAACTGAGGCAAATCTTGTTATTGATTCAAACTTTAAAGAAATAGATTTATTCCAGCCAAAAACTTCGGGACAGGTTTACCTCTATAGTAAAGACGGGGAACTTGTTTATTCAGGAGGAATTACTGGCAGTCGAGGCCATGTTGGAGATAATATCGGAAGAAGATCAATAATTTCATGGGTTAATGAAAAAAAAATAATCAAGAATAATACTTTTGTTTTCGGTTGTACTTTATTTCATACAGGGGAAGAGCTTGGGCTCAATGAAGGTTAAATAATGGAAGCAAAGATCGAAAAACAAGAGGAATTTAAACTTTTATCAGATAAATATATCCATGAACAAGAGTCAATAGTATTTGAAAGGATAGATAAATACTTTCAAATACTACTTAGTGTTGAATGGGTTTTTGGAATAATAACAGCATTATTTATATCACCTCGAACATGGTCAGGATCATTAAGTCAAACTCATACTCATTTGTGGGCAGCTATTTTTTTAGGGGGAGTGATCGTCAGCTTTCCCATCATTGTGGTCTTTTTTCAAAAAGGAACAAAGCTAAGTCGATATATGATGGCCTGCTCTCAAATGCTCTTTGGGGCCCTTCTGATTCATTTGATGGGGGGGAGGATTGAAGCTCATTTCCATATTTTTGGTTCACTGGCCTTTCTGGCAGCTTACCGAGATTGGAAAGTTTTAATACCAGCGACAATCATAGTAATAGCTGACCATATAATCAGAGGGATTTATTGGCCTCAATCAATTTATGGAGTCATCACAGCGAGTGAGTGGAGATGGCTCGAACATGCTGCTTGGGTCATTTTCGAAGATCTTTTTCTTATTATCACTCTCAAAGAAAATCGCAACGATATGATTTCTCTGGCAGAAAAAAGAGCTGAAATTGAATTACATAATCTAAAGATAGAATTACTAGTGAAAGAAAAAACGGAAGAAGTCAAAAGGGAGCAAGCAAAATTGCTTCACTCATCTAAAATGGCAACATTGGGAGAGATGGCAGGAGGGATTGCTCATGAAATAAATAATCCTTTAACTATAATATTAGGATCAATGCAAATGCTTATGAAGGCAAAATCAAAAGGAAAGCTAGATGAACGTCAAGTAGAAGAAACTGCAGAGGTTATAGAAAAAACAGTCAAGAGGATTACTAAAATTATTTCAGGTCTTAGAAATGCCTCAAGGGACTCTAGTGAATTAAAAAAAGAAGAAGTTTGCTTGAGGAGTATTTTTGACGATGTTCTGGGATTGTGTACTGAAAAATTCAAAGGCCGTGGTATAAACCTTAATCTGAAAACAGATGATAAAAAGTTTGATTCAATTGTTTATGGAGACAGAGTACAGCTTGAGCAAGTTTTTCTTAATTTACTAGGAAATGCTTTTGATGCGGTTGAGTCATTGCCCAACCCATGGATTAAAGTAGAGCTTTATGATGAAGGAGATTATCAACTCATCCAGATAATTGATTCAGGAAACGGAATTCCTTTAGAAATTCAGGAAAAAGTGTTTAATCCTTTTTACACGACAAAGGAAGTGGGCAAGGGCACGGGTCTCGGTCTTTCAATTTCCAAAAATATTGTAGAGAATAATGGTGGTACTTTGATTATTAATAATCAAAAGAGTAATACCTGTTTTGAGATCAGGTTACGAAAAGTAGGTTGATTGATTTTAAGAGATTATGCTCTTGAAATTAATGGAGTACAAACTTCTTTAAATGAAAGAGATAAAGACTTTATTAAATAATCATCTTTGCTTTTACCATGTCCCGCCAGCCAAATTCGGTGTTTCCAGTATCCTTTCTTAGGTCCAAATGAGTATAGTGCATTATGTTCAAGTTCTTTTGGCACATAGATTAAAGGTAAAAATGCTATTCCAATTTTATCTACCACAGAACGCGTAAGAGATTCCATGACATCGCTTTCAAAAACAATTCTTCCTTTGAGTGAATTGATTTCAAAAAATTGGTTTATTTCAGATCTTAGTTTAAATCCTGATGAAGGCATCACCCACTGAGTAATTCCATCAGGGGACAGTATTCTTAATGCTTCGGCGATACTAAGATATCGATTTTTTAAAGGTATTTTCTTATTGATAGAGCAGATTAAATTTACGGGAACTTCTACTTGTTGCAAGTTCTCAAGTTCGGGATTTGTCATTGATAAGGGAGTGACAATGACATCAATTTCTCTGAACTTTAATTGTTCTGTAAGCTTTTCATGACTGCCTGAAATCATTGTCACTTTGGGTCTAAGCTTATCGTTATATTTTGCAAGGAAATGACTTATGACTTCTACCACAAAGGAGTTTGCTATTTCATTTGAAACACCAATATAAATCCTTCTTGAAGCATGCGGGATTTTTTCATTTATGGATTCATACATCTCTTCTGAAAGTTCGAACATTTGCCTACTAAAACCAAAAATGATAGCACCTTCTGAAGTTAACTCATTTTTTCGTCCAACCTTTCTAAATAGTTTGATTTGTAAAAAAGCTTCTAAAACTTTAAGTTGTCCACTTAATGAGGGCTGACTAATCGATAAATGCTTAGCTGCAGAGGTCACACTGCCAGATTTAACGGTGGTATAGAAGTAGTAGAGGTGATTATAGTTATACATAGGCTTACCTTATGTATCACATAGTAACTATGTATTATATCTATTTGTTTCAAGATGACATTATTAGTTTTCTTAATAACCCAAACAATGGAGAAAACGATGACATCATCAAAAAATGACTGGAAAGAGACAAAAGGTAAGATTAAAGCAAAATTTGGAAAACTGAGCGATTCTGACATTGATGGACTTAATGGCCATATGGACCAGCTTTCATCTAAAGTCCAAAAAGTTTACGAGTACGACAAAACAAAAGCAGAGTCAGAATGCAAAGCTTTTAATGATTCACTAAAGAAGAGCTAAGAAAGCTTATTACTGAATGTGATTTACACCCAGTAAGCCGTGCACAGGGAACTTATTTCTTAAAATAGACAAAGGTAAGTTCATCCCTGTGCTTTTACATGGGAACAGGATTTATATGGAATATGATTTATTAGATAAACTTTACATAATAGGAGTAATAAGTATCTCACTTCTTATTTTTATAGTGCTTTCTTTTTCACGTAAAGAAATTTTGGTGGAAGTGAAAGAGAATTAGAAAAAAACAATTATATAACACTGAAGAAAGGATCATATGTCAGAACAAAAAGAGTTGATTTTAAGAGTCGAGGCGAAAAAAAAGGAGTTTCAAGCTGAGTTAGCTAGCATCGAAAATGATATCGCTGATGGAGTTAAGAAAAAGAAGAAGAATCTTGAAGGTAAAATTGAGGAAATAACTAATCAGTTGAAAAATGCAGAGAATGGCCTTACTGAAACAATTGCCAAAAAATTTAATGAATGGCTACACTAATTTTAAAATGAGCTTACCTTTGTTCATCAATAAAAATTTCTCTTAAGTAGCCCATTGATTTTTTTGCATACCAAGGACGGAAGTGACTTTTGTCTTTGTAGAAAAAAATCGAGTTTTTATCCATTACCATACAAACTTTGTCACAGAGATACTCTACCGGGTCGATTATTTTAACACCTGATAATTCATCTAGGATCGTTAAAGCTTCATAGTTTTCTCTATATTCTTTTTTGATCTCCTCTATTGTTATAAAATTTCTTAAATTAAATCTTATCGATTGCTTGGGATCAAATTCTCTTCCTCTGAGCTCTGGAAGTATTAAATATACTTGCTCGATATGACTTTTTATAAACTTTAAAAACTCATCATATTCTTTGATTCTTTTTAGGAGCTGATAACGTCTTTTTTTATAATTTTGTGGTAAAGCGTTAGTTAAGGTGTACAAAGATGTGACTATTTTATCAAATTTTATAGACTGAACGATTGGCTTGTAATCCTGGATATTTGAACAATCTCGTCTGGGAACAACATATGATGGGGATACAAAACAACCTCCCATGGTTAAGTAGTATATATTATATTCACTATCTAAAGTTTTCACATAAGAATAAGTATGGGCAATATGGCTAGAACCGATGAGTAATATATTTTTATCGGTTCGTCCTTTAATAAAACGTAAATCATGACCCTTAAGGAATAAATTGGGATTTGGGTAAAACCAGTCCTCAGCGGCCTCCATTGCTTTTTTATATCTAACTCTTTGTTGAGTAGATAATCTACTTTCAAGACCATTTCTAAAAAAGACAAGTGAACTTGCTAATACGAGTGCTAGGGACATATAAATGGGCTTACATTTTAGAAAATCAGATGCCTTGTAGATATATCTTCTGAAATTCAATTTTTCAATATATTGATGACTTAAGAAACCTAATATTACAGTCATGAACAGAGCAAGAAAAATAGGAGTATATGTTTCATCTAGAGAGTAGAAAAAGATTCCTGCGGCCAGTGGCTAATGCTATAAATAAATAGAATAAGACCAAGTATGCAACAACCATTTTTCTTGAGATTGGGCATCAAAATAATTTGATTCTTTCCAATAGATGAGATTAGAGAAAAAAACCATACTACTTGCAATGTGTTTGCCTGAAATTTCAAAATCAAATGGCACGAGATAGATGTAGCCAAAAATGAACAAGGCAAAGCAAAGAACAGCGAGCGGAGGAATAATTCTATTGGTCCGAGCAACATAGAAATTAACAATGGAGAAGTTATCTTTTTCCAATCCTCTGAATATGATGGCCGTCATTAAAAAACCAGAAATAACGAAAAAGATATCAACCCCAGCAAAACCACCAGGAATCCAATTTTCGTGAAAATGAAAGAGAACTGCCGCTATGACAGCAATGGCCCTCCAGCCATTTATATCTTTTCTGAAATGCATATCTTAAATATTAATGTAAAAAAGCAATGGTGTGCCCAGGGCGAGACTTGAACTCGCACCTGAAAACTCATTCGCTTTCAATGCCATCGGTGGATTTTGAATCCGCTGCGTCTACCAATTGACAAGCCAATTCCCAACCTCTCTGATTTCTACACCATTGGGATAGGACTTCTCTTTGCTGAGATTCTGAACAAGTTGAATCATTTTAGCCGATTTAAAATGTGAAGAAAAATGACCAAAATTTTTATTGAGAACATCATTACTTTTTTTAACTTCAACCATTATTGAAGACTTGTTTTTATGCTGAACTAAGAAATCAATTTCACTGCCACCTTTTAAGGCAAGATAGTAAAGCCCCCAATCCTCTCCAATACAGTCTTGTCTATACTGAATTTCTTTAAGTAGTGAGCAGGCCACAAGATTTTCTAATCTCGCACCTTCATTATAAACTCGTGCGATATCGTAGAAGTAATATTTGGGCCTTTTAAGAATTGAACGAGCAATGTTTTTTGAGTAGGGAGTGATTTTAAAAATCACATACATATTTTCAAGAAGTTCAAGCCATTTTTTTACCGTTTTATCTGAAACCTGTAAGTCTCTAGCTAGAGAGCTATAAGAAATAGGGGATCCTACTCTATCCCGAAGCAAATCGATAAGGAGTTCAATTTGCTTAATATTATATACTGCCTCTAGATCAATCAAGTCTTGTCTGAGAATAATATCAAGGTGAGTTTTTTTCCAGAGATTGTAAAACTCGTGTGTTCCCTCGAGGTAGGGTTCTGGAAAACCACTAAACTCGAGTAATCTATTAATAACGTCTTTGGGGTTTTGAGTTTTATTCAAAGAAACAATTTCTCTCACATCCAGGGGGTGTACCCGGTAATGGAAATAGCGTCCGGCAAGTGAGTCTCCAACTTTTTTATAGGAATCAATTCGAGCGCTACCAGTCACAAGGATAGAAGGGGGCAATCCTTCTTTATCATAGACGCCTTTAAGCCATTGTTTCCACTTTGGAAGCTTGTGAAGCTCATCAAAAATAACAAGCTCTTGATTCCTATCCCAAGATTTCTCTCTAAGACTTTTGCGATC
>CAYGUN010000069.1:0-10739 GCA_964353025.1 uncultured Bacteriovoracaceae bacterium | reverse complement strand
GATTATCTTCGTTACGATCAGTGTTTAACTGGAACAAAAGTTGTTTGCGCAGAAGGTGATTGCGGCGCTTGTAGTGTACTTAGGTTTTTTCCCACGCAAGCAAATGTAAATCATTACCAAGCTATTAATTCTTGCATCACCCCTGTTGCAATTTTAGATGGTTCTTCTTTAATTACTGTTGATGCGCTCAAAGAAGATGAAAGGTTTCATGAGGCCCAAAGAACAATGATTGAGCATCATGGTAGCCAGTGTGGATTTTGTACACCAGGCTTTGTCGTGGCCCTTGGTGCTTTAGTTGATGAGAAACTTTCCAAGAAAGGTAAAAGTATTACTAAGCAAGAAGCAAAGAACGCTTTAACTGGAAATCTTTGTCGATGTACAGGGTATGAGCCCATTATAGATGCCGCGGTTAATATAAAGCTTAGTAATGAATCTGCTCTCATTAAAAGATTCATGCCCAAAGAACAAAAAGAGCAATTGAAGAAGACTTTTGATGAAGCTGTTCTGATTCAATCAGAGAATTATAGCTTTTATGCGCCTAAGACAGTAGCTGAAGCTTGCGATTACCTAAGTAAAAATAACGACTGTCGTATTATGGCATCCTCCACTGACCTTGGTGTTGTTTATAATAAAAGAAAGGCCCAATACTCTAAAGTGATGAGCTTGCATCTAGTAAGTGAATTATATGAAATCACAAAAAAGAAAAAAACGGTTTCAGTTGGGGCCCGAGTGACGATTGAAGAGTTTAGGTTATTTTTAAGAGATGATCTTAATGAACTCTCAAGTTATCTTGATATCTTTGCCTCTCCTCAAATTAAAAATATAGCAACTCTTATTGGAAATATAGCTAATGCTTCTCCCATTGGAGATACGGCCCCCACTTTGATGGTCTTGGATGCTAAAATTTTCTTAAATTCAGTCGATGGAGAGAGAGTTTTTAATTTAGATGAATTTTTTCTTGATTATAGAAAGACTCAACTAAAAAAGAATGAATTGATCACACGTATTGAGTTTGAAATTCCAGATATTAATTCAGATTATCGTTTTACAAAAAATAGTAATAGAAAAGACCTCGATATTTCAGCTGTTAATTTTGCGATTCATGCCAAATGGAAAGATAAGAAAAACTTTGAACTCGAGAATATTCTTATTGCAGCAGGTGGAATTGCTGCCACCCCTTTAAAACTGAAAAAGACAGAGCAAGCTTTAAAGGGAAAGAAAATAGATAAGAAAATAATAGATGAAGCAATTAAAGAATTACATACGGAGTTTTCTCCACTTAGTGATGTGAGGGCCACCAACTCTTATAGAAGAATGGTGATTGAAAACTATTTTAAAAGATTTTTTATCGATCTGGGGGTTGAGCTATGAGCTTACCTCACGATAGTGCTCATACCCATGTGACAGGTCAAAGTGAATACGTTGATGATAGAACAATCATGAGAAATGAACTTTTTATGGATGTTTTTTATTCAACGAGAGCTCATGCGAAGATTGAAAAGTTAAATTTTGATAAAGTACTAGCAGATAAAGATATCGTAGCGGTTTATACCTACAAAGATTTTCATCACAATTTTTGGGGAACAATATTTCAAGACCAGCCTTTGCTGGTAGAGAAAGAAGTTCAGTTTGCAGGGGAGCCTATCGCTATTATAGTGGCAAAAAACCTAGCAGCTGCTCAGTACGCTAAACAAAAAGTTGAAATTGAGTATGAGGATCTTCCTGCTATTCTTTCTATTGATGCTGCTAAAGAGAAAAAATCATTTATTGGTGACGAGAGGCAAATAAAAAGAGGAGACTTCAAGAAAGCTTACAAAGAGTCTGAGCACACACTTGAAGGAGATATTAAAATTCAAGGGCACGATCATTTTTATCTTGAAAGCCAAGTAACCATTGCCTACCCATTGGAAGATGGACAAATTGAAGTCCATTCTTCATCACAGCACCCCACTGAAACTCAGCACGTTGTGGCCCATGCTCTAGGCTTAAGTTCTAGCGATGTTGTTTGCCAAGTGAAAAGAATGGGAGGAGCTTTTGGTGGAAAAGAATCCCAAGCTGCTCCTTTTGCGGCCATGGCAGCACTTGCGGCCAAAAAATTAAATCGTCCTGTTCGAATTTGTCTGACTAAAGATGATGATATGATCATGACAGGCAAGAGAAATCCTTTTGAGAATGAGTTTCGCGTTGGCTTTAATAGTGAGGGCGTTATTCAAGCGCTGGAAGTTAAGCTTTACTCAGATTCTGGAGCTTATGCCGACTTATCAACGGCAATTATGGAGCGGGCGATGCTTCATAGTGATAATGCTTATTTTATTCCTCACATGCAAGTAACCGGACAAGTCTGTAAAACCAATCATCATCCTCATACTGCTTTTCGTGGATTTGGAGGCCCTAAAGGTGTCGCCACAATTGAGCTTATTATAGAAAAGATAGCTCATTATTTAAAAATAGACCCAATAGAAATAAGAAAGAGAAATATTTATTCAGATAAAGGCGAGAGAAATACAACTCACTATGGCCAGGTAGTTAAAAATAATTGTTTGGAAAGCTTATTTAATAAAATTGAGAAAGATTGTGATTATAAAAAACGAAGATCTGAAATTGAAAAATTTAATCAAACAAATACGCAGTTTCTAAAAGGGATTTCAACCACTGCAGTGAAGTTTGGAATTTCATTTACCACTAGATTTTTAAATCAGGCCAATGCACTCGTTATTATTCATCAAGATGGCAGTATCCAAATTGCAACAGGTGCTACTGAAATGGGCCAGGGAGTGAATGCTAGGATTTCACAAATTGTCACCAGTGAACTGGGGTTACCACGATCTGCTGCGAGAGTCATGCCAACTAGAACTGATAAAAATGCGAATACTTCTCCAACCGCAGCTTCAACAGGTACGGACTTAAACGGAGCCGCTGCACTACTGGCGACTCGGAAAATTAAAAAACGCTTAAGTGAGCTTGCACTGAAGTTATTAGAAACTCCAAAAGAGAATTGGGCCAGAAAGACTGCAGGGCTTGGAACTGCTCCTGAAATTGAAACGAACTCTTTTGACTTTAATCCACAAGACCCTAATGAAGATACCGATTGGAAAAGTGGCATGGCCACATATAATGATATCATTTTTGCAAATGAGTCAGTTTATCTTAAAAGCAAACCTAAAAATAAAATTAGTTTTAAGGACTTGGTTGTTGAGGCCTACTTGAACAGAGTTTCACTAAGTGATTACTCTCACTACAAAATCCCAGGAATTGAGTTTAATAAATTATCCGGCCAAGGTAATGCCTTTTTGTATTACACTCAAGGAGTTGCCTGCTCTGAAGTCCTTTTAAATAAAGATAGTGGTGAAGTAAAAGTATCGAGAGTTGATATTCTTATGGATCTAGGACGCCCGGTGAATGAAGAGCTTGATCTCGGTCAGGTTACAGGTGCTTTTATTCAAGGAATGGGGTGGGTGACAACGGAAAACCTTTTTTATAATGACCAAGGACTTTTGCTCTCTCATGCACCAAGCACTTATAAAATTCCTAATATCCAGGACACTCCTAGGGTTTTTAATGTGAAGCTTTTAGAAAATGATGAAAACTATGCCAATGTGAGAGGAACAAAGGCCGTAGGTGAGCCTCCTTTATTACTTGCAATAAGTGTATGGACTGCGGTACAAGACGCCTTAACAAATTTAAAGCATTATCAACAAACTTACCCTCAGTTAAAAATCCCTGCAACCAATGAAGAAGTTTTAAGGGCCATTTATCCAAATGAATTTAAAAGTTGGGATGAATTATGAACTTATTTAAAAAAGCAGATGGACTTGAGTCGGAAGGAATCTCTTTTGTTATTGTGACACTTACCAATGTACGAGGAGAAGCTCCTCAAGATATTGGGGCCAAGGCCATTATATCCCAAAAAGGATTAGAGTTTGGAACAGTTGGTGGTGGAAAAGTAGAGGCCCGGGCCATTAAAAAAGCTCAAGAATTATTAGAGTCCAACACGGATAAAGTTTTAAGTTTAACTTGGAATCTCCAAACTGATATCGGCATGACTTGTGGTGGAGAGGTGGAGTTTCTCTTTGAAGTTTTTCAATCAACTCCCTGGCCTATTGTTGTTTTTGGAGCGGGCCACGTGGCACAAGCCTTAACTCGCACATTATTAAATTTGAATTGTCAGGTGACATGTATTGATCACCGAAGAGAGTGGGTTGAAAAGCTTGATTCAAAAACAAAATCTGTTGTTCATGCTGAGCCAGCACAACTTGTTCAAAGTTTTGCACCAAATACTTTTTTTATTTCAATGACCCAGGGCCATGCTCATGATGTTCCTATTTTATATGAAGTTTTCAAGCACTTCCCTCATTGCCTTTACGTGGGTGTTATTGGCAGTGAGATAAAAGGTAAAAGAGTAAAAATGGAACTCAAAGAGATGGGAGCGAGTTCAGATTTTCTTCAAAAACTGAGAGTTCCAATTGGTCTTCCACTGGGAAGTAATCATCCTTATGAAATCGCTGTTAGTATTGTGGCCGAGTTAATTCAAGTCAGAGACGCTTTGAAAAAAACGCTTTAATGCTAGAGATGAGAGATAATTAATTCTTTTTATATAACGATTTTTTGTTCCTAACCATCCACAGACAATCATGACATATTTAGAGCGAGTTAAGTAGAAAAGTATGGATGCCACCCCAATGGCCCGTAGAGCTTTCCAAAGGATGAGAGCGTAATCAGTATTAGTAAATAGAAAATAACTGACCATGAGTAATAGAGACATGAGAAATAACGGTCTGGTTAAATCTTTCACAACTCCTTGAAAAGTAGATAAGTTTTGAGGATTATGAAGTGTTTGACCATTTTGAATAAGGCCTTTTATTTTATTCAAACTTATTTTTTTTATAATAAAAGGGATGAGTATTGCCATGAGGGCCTTTCCTGAAACAAGAGCGAAGATAACAATATAGATTGAATCAATACTTTCAGGTAAAAATGCCATTATTTTTTCTGAAAAATAAGAAAATGCACTGAGAAGCTCACTTCCAAACATAAGATAGTAGGTAACAAAAGGCTGAATAAAGGCCCATAGACTTAAAAAGGCCATGGCCAAGCATTGACCCAGAATTTGGTTTCCTCCCATTAATATTCCTATTCCAAACAAAAAACCTTGAACTGAAATACTAATCATTGGCCCCAGCTTTTTTCCTGCGGGAGAAAAGGCCTTCATTGTTGAAGTCACAATAGAAATTTCAAAGAGCATTTTGAAATTCTGAGCTCTGGTTTTATTTCTTTCTAAAAATGAGCAAAGAAAAGCTCCTTGATTAAGGGAGAGTAGGTGACCTGCAAGAGGTATATAGAGAGCATGAATGATCGAGCCTAAAAGTACTTCAATGACTGAGAGCTTAACTGCTTTATCTATTATTTTTTATCTTCAATCTGCGTAGACATGAATTCTATTAATCCCACCATCAGGGAAAACTTTTACTTTAAGTTTTTCAAATGTTTCCTGACTATCAATACTAATGATTTTTTTATTCCCTGCAAAAGCTTTAACTTTTATTTTTTGAGTCAGAGGATATTCTTTATTATTTTTTATTCCCTCAAGTTGTACTTCCAGAGGATTATTATTAACGAAGAATTCAAAATCAAGGTGAACTTTTTTTATCTGAGAAGGTTTGAAAAATTTAACAATGACTTCCTCAAAATGTCCCTCATCTCGACTGCGAGCAGATTCCATGCCATCAAACATGTTAAGAGGCGGGTATTCTGAGATGACTTGCTCAGCAGGTCCATAATGCTCGTTGGATACGCTTTCAATTGATGAACCAAAAACTCGGCAGGCGATATCTTCTCCTTTTGCAAACTTCTTTTTATGAAGTGTTGTCGGAAGACTTAGAGGCTTTGTGGTGGTTGGTATTTCTTCATCATAGCGTTTTGACTCAAATGGAGGTTTTAATTCTTTATAGAGTCCAAGGCGGCTAAGCCCTCCATCGGGATGAGCTTCTATTTTTAAAAGAGAGTGTGCCTCTTGAGATTGAAGCTCTACATATTTTAATGCATGCCCATCTAGCTTCGTTTTTGGCAGTATTTCAACCCATTCATTATTAAGAAATGAAAGTAATCTCACTTCAGGAACATGATTTCCATTATGATACTTAGTACAAAAAGAAACGGTTGCTATAGTACTTGGCCTATTTAATTTAAGAGTCAGGTAATCATACTCATCTGGATTATGCCGAACGGTTTCCCAGCTATCCATAATTTTTCCTTGTTTTCCAAATAAAGTAGGAATAAAAACAGGAGTCATTGGGCTAATAAGATTTTCTGCTCGGGCAAATTTCTGGTTAGAAATTTCAATAATTTCAGCATCCAAGGCCAGGTTTATATCACTATACTCATTTTTTATATCAGAGTATTCATTCTCCTCTGGTAGGGAAGGGATAAAAGCATCGAAAATTAGTTCTTTATAACCGATATTTACAATTTCCTCTTGAGATAAATTTTCAGTGGAGAAGTTTTCTTTAAACTTGGTCGTATCTATCCCCTCAAATTTAAGCAGCTTAATTATCTTTTGAGCAATGAATGAATTAAAAAGAACCCCATTAAGTTCAGCATTACAAAATAAACTAAGTCCCTTCCCTTTATCTGGCCCATCATAACAGTGAAGATAGAGAGTTCTAAAACCATCATTGGCACCTTGGTGAATCGCCAATTTATTATCGCCTGTTTCTGCTACGAAAACTCCAAGACCCATTTTGGAACCCATGAACTTCATACATCCCTTGTCTATTCCATGAAGCATCTGCACTGCAGTATCATGGGATATGGCCGAGTTACCCTCAGCTTGATGAAAACTATGAGTGAGTTGATTAAGAAAAAGGCATATATCATGTGTGGTAGAAAAAGTTCCCGCAGCAAAAAGAGGAAAATTAAGGTGGCCTGAGTCAATGGCCTTGCCGTTATCTTTATACCCTGTAACAACTTCATTGGTATTATGATTGAAGTGAGTATGATTCATTTTAAGTTGAGAAAGAAATGGCTTCATGACTTCATGAATACTTTTCTTTTCAATGAGTTCAATTAAGTATTCTAAAACAAGAAAACCTCCGCCGGAGTATTGAAACACTTGGCCTGGTTTGTTTTGGACTTTTACTTTTTCGTATCCATACTCTTTATTGCCTTTTAAGAGTTCTTCAACTTTTGGCATTTGCTTATTGGATGGTATTCCATTTACGTAATGCATGTTAAGAGCAGTATGATTCATTAGGTGAGTGAGTTGAACCTCGTCAGCATAATCTCCTTCTAGTTTGAAACTAGACTGATATTGAGTAAGAAGTTGGTTGACACTGGAGTTGAGCTCTATTTTTTTCTCTTGAAAATAATTGATAGCAAAGGCACTAGCTATGGTTTTACTTAGAGAGGCAATTTCAAAGTACTTCCCTTCTTTGGAGCCGAAGTTCAGGGTTTGAATATCTCCAGCACTTGTTATTGAAATTTGGGCCTTATTAATATTAAATTTTTTCAGTAACTCTTCTGCTTCAATGAGAAAATTATCAATGGGGTTTTGCTTAATTCTCATTTGAGTGATTTGCCATAAAGCTTCGCGGGCATTATTTATTTCTGTCTGTTCTGAGTTACTTATTCTCTGTTTTAATATTTTGAGCAGCTCTTCAGAATTCTTCCCTTTGGCTGCTACTAAAAATTTCATGCCAAATTTCTGGTGGTATTGTTGCGCAAGCTTAATGAGACTATCTTTTACTTCAGAGTTCTCCTCTAAGACTTTTCTCTGCTCTTCCATAGCATTTTTATCGAGGCCTTCTTTGCTTTGGCCGATATCACCATGAAAAGAAGCCGCTTCTATAATTTGATTTTTGTTAAAGTCTTTAATAGCTTTTTCGACTTCTGTAAGTTCGCAGATAGAACCTCTTGCCATTTTATCGGCAAATTCTTTTTGACCGCAATATTCAAAATAGTAGATGAATCTTTTAATATAGCTGTCCAGTTTATACTTTTCAGTGCAGATCTCATTTATTTTCCTCCATGGTTCTTTATTGTTTCTTATATTTGGGTCTGTAAAAGGTAGTAAAAGTTCAGTGGCAAATTCAACCGGATTCTTATCAGTCATAAGCTTTATCATAAGCTTCAAAGCAATGGGGTACCACTTTTCGTTTTCTTCAGTCCATTTGACTTGGACTATTTTTTTCTCATTAGAGAGATCTCGCCTAATAAAATTATATTCCTCAAAAGTGATTTTTAAAAACTCATCCAGTGGAAATCTTCCATGGTAGAGCTCATGCCAAACTTCCCAGCGGGATCTTTCAGCTGTTGCAAGATCGTCCATCACTCTAATAGGAGTTTCATCAATTTGAGAGGGGAGTGCAACACAACCATTGCCAGATAACCAATCTGTAATATATTGCAAAGATTGAAAAATATTATAACGAATTTCATCGGGATGATTATTGGCGATATAACTAGGTTCATTATTATCTGAAGCCAAAAGTGCTCGAGGGTAGAGTGGGTTTTCTTTATCTAGGGATTCAATATCAGAAGCTGCTATAAACTTTAGAATTTCATCTTGATACTTCTTATTTAATAATTCTTTGACTAGAGTTTGAAGACCCTGGCCTTGGCCTTCTTTATGTTGTTTCCATGCTTCAACAATAGCAAGTCCAAGTCTGACAAAATCAGGGTGGGCCACCCAGAAGCCGGTTAAGTCTCTTTTAAGTTGTGTAATAATATCTCTGAAATAACCTCTTAGAGTTATTTGAAAAGAATCACTCGTGAGATCTGTCGTGATTGGTAGTACTCCATACATACCTCCAACTTTAATTCCACCTCTTGGGCCTACAACATCGGCCAAAAGTTCATGAGAGGCCTTAATATATTTAATGACAATATTAGGATCGGCTTTCACTGGAATCTTGTATTGAGAATCTTCTTTGAAAAGCCTCGCAGTTGAGGCGAGGTAATCATGCCATCCCAAAGAAGCTCCTGCGAAATAAGGATATAATTCATCCATGATTTCATTGACTCTAAAGACGGCTCGTGGGTTTTCAAGAACAATCATGAGACGAATAGAGCCCATCTTGTAATCTGGATGAATTTCTTTTAATAAATGCTCAGCAGTTTCCAGCATATTTTTGATATAGCGGGCTTCTTCTTCACTTTCTAACTTAGGTACATAGAAAGTAAGGGCTTCTTCGTTATTCCAATTGGCAAAAAAGTGCAAAGCAAAATCATACAAGTGTAACGGCAGTGGTTCGTTTTGATAGAAGAGAAAAGTGCAAGGTAATGCTAGGCCCGGAAATCTTTTAATGGGATTTGCCAGCATTTGATCTTGAAGTTTATATTTTTCAAATGAAATTTCTTTTTTAAAACAAGCCGTAAGGTTTGCACCCGAATTTGCCAGATCTTCTCTTAAAGGAGTTTTTGAATCTTCATCATCTGCACCCCACTTAGGTTTGTTATTTTGCTTGGCCAGTAAATCGCGAACAATCTGAGGTTCATTATCCAGCTGTCGATGATAACAGTTCATAGCATTAATACACATTTTGGCATTATCGGGAGGCCCAAAAAGAGTGATATGATTCCCTTCTAGGTGTTTAGGGATTTTTGCGACATCCTTACCATTTTTAAGATGATATTTATTATTTAATGGGCCAATAACAACTCTATCATCAGCATCTTTGAGCCCTATGACTGTTTCATATTCTTGAGATTTGTAAGAATTATTAAACCTTTGATTGAACTTACTTAAAGCTTTTGTTCTGGTATCAATAAACTCTCGATCTGTTTTTCGTTGAACAAGGACTTTTTCAAGTTCATTGTGGGTTTCATTATAAAGCTTGACTAGAAATGAGAGAGATTCTTTTGTTTCAAGACCTTTTAAACTGCCAATCTCTTTTAAATCTTTAATCCCCTCTACTGGTTTAGATTGGCCTAAAAGATAGTTTTTAAACTGAGTGGAGAGAAACTGCTGGTAGCAGGATGTTTTGTTCATGTTAGCTTCCGCGATATGTACTATAGCCAAAAGGATTTAATAAAAGTGGGACGTGATATTTTCTTTTTGTATCTTTAACTTGAAAAATAACAGGAGTCTTTAAAAAGAAATGCTCTTGTTTCTTTGCCATAAAATATGGGTCGATATCAAAAAGAAGTCTGTAGATTCCTCCTTTCGCGGGAGAGTTAAAAATAATTCGACCATCAGGATTTGTTTTATTTTCATCCACTAAGTTCCACTTATCATTTTCTCGTATTTCAAGCTTTACGTGAACATCAGCAGCAGGTTGCCCAATTGTTGTATCAAGAATATGGGTACTAATCATTTTTGACTCCTAAAGCTAAACTCAAGCTCATTGTTCTTTTGACTTAAGTCTATTTGTTTTTCCTGTTTACCAAAAACTTCATGCCAAGCTTCAATGGTATACTTTCCTTCTGGGAGGTTGGGCAATTGAAATCGTCCTTCGCTATCACTAATAGCGAAAAAAGGATGCTCAACAATGGCAATAAAGGCACCCATCCAAGGATGCATACTACACTTTGTTTTGAGAAAAATCTCTGGTTTATTAAAGACAACCTTCTCTCTTTGGTTAAGCTTGGGCATATTGATATTAAATTTTTTATTTTTCTTAGTAATAGATTTAACATTATGAAAAACAGGGTCACTATTAACGAGCTCCAAAGTTTGACCGACTCTTAGGGCCAAAACTCTCGGGCGGTAAATACAGCCTTGTTGGTTAAGTTCAACTGGAGTT
>CAYGUN010000068.1:0-10742 GCA_964353025.1 uncultured Bacteriovoracaceae bacterium | reverse complement strand
GCCTAGTAAAACCTGGAACGACCGAAAAACAGGCCACAGAACTGATGGCCCAAGAACTAGAGAAAGTAGGCATTAAAAAAAACTGGCATCCCATAAAAATACGCTTTGGAGAGAATACAACGAAGAGTTTTAGAGAGAAATCTAGACCTGGCGTTATTCTGCAAGAAAAAGATATTCTCTTTTTTGATATTGGCCCTGTTTGGAATGAGCACGAAGGAGATATCGGACGGACATTTGTCACGGGAGATTTTGATGAAGGCCTAAAAATCAAAAGAGCTTGTGAAGAGGTTTTTATCGACTGTGTTGAAAAATGGAAAAATTCACAACTAACGGGAGTTGAACTTTATCAATTTGCGAATGAGTCAGCTCAAAGCAGAGGTTATATATTAAACATGAAGATGAATGGACACAGGTTAGGAGATTTTCCTCATCATGTTTTTTATAGGGGAGGCCTGCATGAATTTGAAAAAAGGCCCATTGAGGCTTTATGGGTGCTTGAAATCCTTTTAAGACACCCTGAAAAGCAAATAGGAGCTTTTTATGAAGATATTATTTCTTCTCATATTTAGTTTATTACAAATTTCATATGCCCAAGTAATTCCAGAGTTTTTTGTAGGGAATCTACAAGAATCAAGTGCTCTTAAATGGAAGTCTATTGAAAATGATAAGTTTAAAGTTATTTACCCTGATGGTTTAAAAAAAGATGCCTTAAGAGTCATGAATACTCTCAATACGACTTATAAGCATACCCAAAAAGATTTAAAAATTGATGCTGCTAAAATTTCAATCATTCTAAGAGTTGGTCCTGTGCAATCAAATGGTTTTGTCACTTTGGCGCCTCGAAGAAGTGAGTGGTTTCTCACTCCCTATTTGGATACAGGACTAGGTGCTGGGCAATGGAGTGATCTGCTGGCGATTCATGAGTATAGACATGTGGCCCAGATGGATGCTTTCTTCCAGGGTTTTGGTGAGGCCCTCTATTATTTCATGGGAGAGTTTGGTCGTGGGCTTTCGATGGTGTGGAGTGCCCCTGCTTGGTATATGGAAGGAGACGCTGTTTACGTTGAAACGGCCTTAACTCATTATGGGAGAGGACGACTGCCTGAATTTGAATCAAAAATGAAAGCATTATTTATGGAAGAGCAGGCGTTCTCTTTTAGAAAAATGATTCTTCAATCCTATGAAACCTATATTCCCAATCATTATATCCTTGGGTTTTATTTGGTGGCCTACCTAAGAGAAGTTTATGGGGAAGACGTTATTTATAAAATCGTAAACGATGCGGCTTTATCTGCTTACAATCCCTTTTCTTTTTATAATGCCATTGAAGAACATACAAAAAAAGAAGCAGATACTGTTTATTCTGATATGCGAGAGTATTTCTTGAAGAAATGGAAAGTTGCTTTAAATGCTTCTCCCTCAAATGAAAGGGATGAACTTTTAGAAAGATCGGGTAGTTTTAATAGCTATCAATTTGTCTGGGCCTACAAGGATGGACAGGTTGCATACAAAAGTGGTTTTCACTCACCTGGAGAAATTGTTTTCATTAAAGATAAAGAAGAAACTCATCTTAAAACAACGGGACAAATAACTTCATCAGGAATAAAGAAATGTGCTGATATGCTAGTTTGGTCTGAATTGGCCCCTCATCATAGGTGGGGAAATATGTCTTACTCAGAGCTTGTGACTTACGATCTTAAGCATAATGAACGCAGCAAGATCACAAGCTCTACTCGTTTTTTCAGCCCGAATTTTTCAGTTGATTGTAGTAAAATTATTGCCATTGAAATAGATAAAACAATGAAAAAATCTTTGGTGTTAGTAAATCCAAAAGATGGGAGAGTACTTCAAAAAATAAGTATCCCTTTAAATTCTCTTTATACTCATATTGATATGTTAAATAATGATGAAATTATCGCGATAAAAAAAGATGAAAGGGATGGGAGAGTTTCTTTGGTGAGGTTTTCTTTTACGTTACAAAAGGAGACCAATCTTATTGAGCCTGATTATCATGTTATTGGAAATCCCGAAATAAATGAAGGGCAAGTTTATTTTAGATGGAGTTATAATGGGGTGGATAATATTTATTCTTATCACTTAAGTACAAAAAAAATAACTCAATTAACTTCTTCTCCCTTTGGTGCCTATACTCCCAGTGTTGAAGATGGGTATCTTTATTATAGTGAATACCATTCCAATGGATACAGGCCAGTCAAATCAAAATTAAGAAGTTTTCAAAAAAATCCCAAAGAAAATGAGCATAGTATTGATTTATCTCAAAATATAAAAAAAAGAAATGCTGACTTTAACTTTAGTGAACTCAGTCAAAAAGAAAATGAAAATTTCGAAGCAAATGAATATGGTGCTTGGTCAAACTCTTTAAAACCTCATAGTTGGTTTGTTCTGCCCACTCCACGAAGTATTAATTTATCAGTGGTCTCATCTAACTTAATGCAAGATCTTTTCCTTACCGCGGGTTATTCCTATAGCAATATAGAAAGAACAGGAGGAGCTTTTGCTGGACTGAGCTTTGCTCGGTACTATCCCATATTTGATTTCTCTATTTATGACAAAAGACGAGGAAGACAAACTCCTGGTACGGATGAAGAGGATGAGATTAAGCAGAACTGGCATGAAATTGAAATGGAAACAGGTGTTCTTTTTTTAATAAATCACTCTTCTGGTGCTTATAATCGCTTTTTTAGTTTCAGACCTTTTTATGGCCTAAGTAAACTAGCAGACAGGCCTTATACCGTTCCCAATGAACTCAACGATCAAACTCTACATTATTTTGGTGGGGCCTTTGAATGGTCAGTGGGTAAGAGAACTTCATTCTTGGACTTTAACCCACGGTGGGGATTTAAAACCAATGTCGTAGGAAAAACGGGTAGGGCCGCAAGTAATAATAGTTTTGGAGCTGATTTATTTTCGTCAGAAACCTATCTCTTTTTTCCAGGGATTCTCAATCATCATAGTTTGTATTTTTCGGGCTCTTTTTCTTATCAAAGAGATTTAAACTATATCTTTTCCCCTGAGTTTACTTTCGCAAGAGGCTACGACAATTTCTATTTCGATCATATTTCAAAATATACCGCCAACTATACCTTCCCGGTTTTAAATGCTGATTGGGCCTGGGGAGATTATGTGTATTTTAGAAGGTTTGGATTAAACCTTTTTTATGACGTTGTTCAGGCACAACTGGATTCAGGATTTGAAACAGAATTTAAATCATTTGGAGCGGAACTTTTAATAAATAGTTCGTTCTTTATGAATCTCTATTTAACCATTGATTGGGGCGTACGCTACTCTCATAAACAACTTGATTCTTCAGATGAGGTCGAGTTTTTTCTTAGCTCCGTTTTTTAGTTTTGAAAGCATTCACGAAGATAGCACCCATCACAACAAAGAAAGCACCAATATATCCTTGAGTATGAATATCTTCTGCTTCAACCCAAGTAATATTATTTTTACTTAAAATTCCCATTATAAGAATAGTCACCAGCGGGTTAAGGGTAATAATAATACTTGCTTGGTTAGCTGGAATTCTTTTTAAAGCGGCGGCCAAGCAACCATAGGCGATTAAGGTATTGGCCCCGAAAAAAACTAGTAATGGCCAGTTGTGAGAAGGGAGATTTTTTAATGCATCAAAGTCTGAGAATCCCACAAACATAAGTGAGGCCACCAGGTAGATGATAAGATTCGATTCATTGACAGATATTTTAGAATTGGCCTTCTTTTGAAAGACAGCATAGAGCGTCCAGCTAATCCCTCCTGTAAAAACCCAAGTTGAGCCAATGGCCATTTGTTTTGAAACAGTAATAGAGGCGAGTTGATCTTGATAGAACGTAATAAAGCCTATGAGGGCCAAAACAAAGCCGATTAATTGTTTCTTATTCACTTCTTCTTTAAAATAAACAAAACCTACAATGGCCAAACTGATGGGGCCCACTTGAATAAGGATTTGAGTGACACTAGGGGAGGTGAGTTCAACTCCTTTCATAAAGCAGAGATAATTGATCCCAAGGAAGAGGCCCGATAAAACATTTTCGTAAGGAACTCCTTTAAAGACTTGCAGTTTTCCTTTTTGATTAATGAGAAGGAAGATGGCCATAACTGAAGAAGCGAAGAAAAAACGAAACCAGACTATTGTTACACTATCTAAAAAATAGGAGCCAGCTTTAAGGGCAATGGCCAAAAAGGCCCAAAAAATGGCCGTAATACTGACAAAAATGAGGCCTTTAGTGTATTCACTCATAGAGCATGACCTAGTAGTATTTTCATAAGATAATATTTATCGCTATAATAGAATTATTAGGATGCAATCTGTCATAGATTAAAGAGTTTAGCAATGAGAACTTTTGAAGAATGGATTTTGAAATATTACGCCATTTTATTTTTAGAAGTTTCAGCCATGCTCTATCTGGTTGAGCTTGCCATTAAAAGTATTGATATGAACATGTGGTTATTCTTTGGAATCATCTTCTTTGTTTCATGGGTTTGCCAGTTCATAGGGCATAAGATTGAAGGAAAAAAACCAAGCTTTTTTGAAGACCTCCAATTTTTACTTATTGGGCCACTCTGGGTTGTGAAAGCAATTATAGATTAAAGATTTCTCAGAACATTTTGGGCCTTCCGGAAAAAGTTCGTACAATTTCTGGAAAGCCATTTTTGATTAATTTTCTCATCTCTTCTTATTTTTTCTTCCTTCATTTTATCTAATTCTGTCTTATGGCTAAGATCATCAAGAGAAGTAAGTAGTGTATGAAGATTTTGTTTAAGCGATTCCGCATTATCACTACTTTGAGGATACATGGTTAGCAGTGTGAGTTGTCTTCTATACGAGCCAATTTGGTTGCTCACTTTTGAAATCTTTAGTAGATAACTGGCGTATTGAGCATTCGATATAATTTGTTCGTGCCTGATTTCTTCAAAATAAGTTTCGAGTAAATCGACCAAGTGATAGAGCACAGAAATATGTCTTTCAAGTACCCAAAAACGATCGGCCAGGCTTTCACTTTTAAATAAGAAATCAATTTCATTATAAAGGGAGTAGGTAGGCTTTTTAGCTTCTTCCCACAAATAGAATCTCTTATGGTTTTCATTTTCAAAATCAAAACTCTTAAAAAAGATTTGAGCGTCTTGTAGCAGTTTATTAGCACCCAGTTGGGCCACAACTCCTCCAGGCATAAAACTCATAAGAGGATAGAGTTTTTGAGCGACGTAAGGGGGTCTTTTTGCGAGGTTTTTATTATGTTGCTTAATAATATTGAGTTCATGTTTGTTAAGCTTTATTTTGTAATACCAAAGAGTCCACATTGTTTTGAAGCGGTGGGTTATGCGATCAATTAAATTGCCATCCAAAGGAGCTTTGGTTCCTAGCATAGAAAGTCCGAGTTGTACTGGGTTTGATAGAGCAATTAAAACGGTATTGATAGGCTTACAGATGGGGAATTTATTAAATATTTTTCCAAGAGGAGTGACGTGTTCTAAAATCTCCCAACCAAGAATAAATACACCTGCAAGGACTCGATATTTAATAAATTGTTTGTAAGAAGCCCACATTGCATGGTCTAAGCTATGAATGAGAGTGCCAAAAATTTTTTTTGATTGATAACCAACAGAACCCGTGGTCCAGAGGAATCCTTTCCAAATTTTATCGGGAAAGTTTTCAGCATTATGAAAATTATCGGCATATTTTTTTAGAGCGTTTACATCACAACCATGTTCATGGTGACAGTGGGACTTCATTTCTTCAAAAAGAATTTTATGATAGTAGCGAACCATTTGTCTTAAGGGGGCTTCTTTTACGTAACCCAGGACCTCGCCATTATGATCTTTTAAAGGGACGTAGGTGAAAAAGTCATCTTTAATATCACTCATCTTAAGTTTAATATCAGCATTTTCTAGTTCATGAAGAATTTGAGAGTAGAGTTCATGCACTCGTTCTTCTTCTCCTTCATGATGGTGGTGATCACCATGGGCGAATCCATTGCTAGATATGAGAATCAGCATAACTGATATGCATGAGAATAGTTTGTTCATAGATTGTTAAGTAAAGCTTCGTGTTTGATATGGCAAACAATAGTAATAGCAGAAGGTTAGATTTACATACGAATGAAAAAATTACGCTTTAACCACTCTATTATTTGTAAAGTAATCTTGTCCTTTGCCAAAAGTAATAAGACTTAAAAGGCATCTTAAAAAGCTTTGTGATGAGCTGAGTTTAAGTCCAAACTCATCAATCACTTTTATATTCATGAAATGCTTTCCTATGGTAGATGCTCTACGGCCTTCCAAGATAGTAAAATAGCAACAGTAATTAAAAAGATAGGTCAAAACCATTAATTCAATCATTCTATTTGAAAAAAGAACAGAATGAACTTGTGGTAAGGAAGCCTTAAGGCTTAGAAGTAAGGTACTTACAACAAAGAAGCTGATAACTGCAATAGAGACAATATCTATAGTATATGCCACTAATTTTTGGGCGATTTCTGCATCAGGGTTGAGGTAATCGGTATAGTTTTGTTGATCTACTAGGAATTTAGCACTCGCAATATCAAGTTCTCTTCCCAAATCTTCTTTTCTCTCATTTAGGGTTGAGATCTTTTTTTCTTCAATTTTATCGACCTTATCTAAAACACTTTTTAAAACCTCAAGGCTTGAAGATTCATTCGTTGTGATTTCAGTATTTTTTTCCATATAGGTCTCCTTAACTATGAAAAAAATGCAATAGAAAGGCCATTTTATCCATCTAATTACAAAGGCTTACAACACTGGACTAGTGATTGACCTTTGCTAATGACAAAATCGTAGTCAGAAATTAGGATAATTCTAATGCTTTGGTTAGTAAAAAAAATATTTAGGCTCCTATTTTGGCTTAGTGGCTGGAAGTTTCGCGTGGATATCCCACCTGAGATTGATAAGGCCGTAATGGTTTTAGCAGGGCACACCTCTAATTGGGACTTTTTCTATGCCATAGGTTCCTTCGACCAATTCGGTAAACCGGCTCGCTTTACTATAAAAAAAGAGTGGCTTGATGTTCCTATTATTGGACCATTTTTTCGCTTTGTAGGGGCCTTTGGAATTGATAGAAGAAAGAAAAATAGCGCAGTAGATCAAATGGTTGATGAGATGAACTCCTGGGATAAAGGGTATATGTGCGTTACGGCAGAAGGGACTCGTCGAAGGGTGGATAAATGGAAGACAGGTTTTTACTATATTGCTCTTGGTGCTAAAGTTCCTATCATTCTCTCCTATATTGATTTTAAGAAGAAACAGTCAGGTTTAGGTAAAGTTATTTATCCAACAGGTGATTATAGTAAGGATATGCAAGAAATTCTTGAATTTTACTCTCATGTGACACCTAAAAGACCTGAGCTATTCTCACTTGATAATACTGTTGGGTTTACACGACCCAACTCTACAATTCAAAAAATCAGTTAATTAGTATAATCTCTTTATTTTTCTTCTTTTGATTGCTACCGTTAATTCAGAAAAACGCTTTCAAAGGATTTTAAGATGAATCAAAAACAACCTTCTGTCGGACTTTCCCTTATTCCTGTTTTAGTATTAATGGTCCTGCTGATTACAAATATTTTAGTTTATAAAGATGATGCAACAGGAGGAGCAAATCAAATGGCCCTGCTTGTATCTGCAGGGGTTGCGATTCTTTTGGGACTTTTTGTTCTTCATATTGATTACAAGAAACTAGAACAACAGATTTTAGATTCGATGCAAATGGCAATGCAAGCTAATATTATATTATTGCTCGTTGGGGCACTCATCGGTCTTTGGATTTTAGCTGGAATTGTTCCTGCGATGATTTATTATGGCCTTAAGCTGATTAATCCAGCGGTTTTTTTACCAGTCTCCTGTATTGTATGTTCTATCGTGGCCTTGTCTACAGGCAGTAGTTGGTCAACAACTGGGACAGTTGGAATTGCCTTGATTGCAATTGGGAAAACATTAGGAATTCCAGAGGGAATGGTGGCCGGTGCGATTATCTCAGGTGCGTACTTTGGTGATAAGATGTCTCCTTTGTCGGATACAACTAATTTAGCCCCAGCGATGGCCGGAACAGACTTATTCACTCATATCCGTCATATGATGTATACATCAGTACCTGCAATTGTATTGGCCATTATTGGTTTTACAATTTTAGGGCTTTTTTATGGGCAGGGAGATATTGTCACAAGTAATATTGGTCAAGTTCTTTCTATTATTGATGAAAACTTCTCTATTGGACCACACTTATTTTTAGCGCCACTATTAGTTATTTTGATGGTTTATAAAAAAGTTCCAGCTCTACCGGCTATTGCTGTAGGGGGATTAATCGGAGCTTTGTTTGCTATCATTTTTCAATATGATTTAATTGTGAAAATGGCCGGAGGAACTTTTGATCCTATGGCCGTCTATAAAACTCTCGTTTCAACTTCCTATGCAGGTTTTTCTATTCAAACTGGTAATGAGTTAATTGATTCTTTGCTCAACCGTGGTGGAATGAGTGGGATGCTCACAACTGTTTGGCTTATTATGTGTGCCATGATTTTTGGCGGGGCCCTAGAAGGGACTGGAATGCTTCAAAGAATTGCTGGTGCTATTTTAAGCATGGTAAGAGGTGCTGGTTCACTAGTTGGTGCCACTCTTGCTAGTTGTATTTTTACTAATATGACCGCTTGTGATCAATATCTTGCGATTGTTGTCCCGGGGCGAATGTTTAAGCAAGCCTATGATGATTTTGGTTTAAAGCCTAAAAACCTTTCTCGTGCTCTTGAAGATTCAGGTACAGTGACTTCTGTTCTTATTCCTTGGAATTCAGGAGGAGCTTATAACTCTGGAGTCTTAGGAGTTGCGACTTTAACTTATCTTCCTTTTTGTTTTTTCAATTTATTAAGTCCTTTAGTTTCAGCCTTCTTAGCAGGAATGGATTTAACTATTGAGAGAAAGGACAGTTAATAGGAGCGAATATTTCCTCTATTTCCTTTGATTTGAATATTGTAAGGATTGGAAGCTTGTGATGATAAGAATTGATCAACGCTTCCTTTTCCAAAAACGGTAAGATCATAGAAATATTCAACCTGCTTGCTAGGAATAATACTTACATCTCCCATATTGAAATTAAAATCAATATTATACTCAGGTAGATCAAACTTGGCCCGAGTTGCATTGGTTCGAATAACTAATTCAATATCTTTAGGAATTTCAAAGTCACATTGGGAATCAGGGCTAAGTGCTAAGTCAAACTTCATAACACCATTTAGTGGTTTAATTAATGGATCTGATGTTTCGAGTCCTATTTTACAGTTCCATTTAATAGTTCTATCTGGTGAGGTCACAAACTTAATATCAGCATTTGAAAAATCAAGGCTTACCGTTTGAATATGAAGCCGGTCAAGATTGTCTTCTCCCGAAAACGTATGGGGAGAGCTTCCAATGCTGATATAGCTATCTTGAACTTTAATCGCTCCAGATTTACCATTAATCACAATCATGCTGTTAAAAAAGGCCACTGTATCATCTTTTTCATTTATCTCGATGAAAGGGGTGAAGACAAAGTATAAAGTTCCGACCGATAAAGTCAGGATTATAAAAGGACTTAAACATCCCCAAAGCATGAATTTCTTGAATGGTTTCACTTTTTTCCTAGGAAAAGTTGTTCACTTAAATTGATAACATATTGAAAACGTAAAGTCTTTCAAGAGCAGCTCCGATAAATGAGTGAGGAGGGACTATGTCCAACGTTTTTGATTTTAAGAAGAAGCAGGAAGAAAACATTGAGAAAAAGAAAAGAAGTTTTGAAAGGCTTGTTCTGAATGATTTTGCTAGATGTTCTACTGTCATTGATGATCATGGAAGCCATTATCCCGTTAAATTAATCGATATTTCTTATGATGGTTGCCTCATTCAAATCCCTGGCAAAGATGCAGGCAATAAGCTATTTCAAAAAAATAGTAAGATTCCTTTGCGCTTTTATTTCACTGAATCCTCATATATTCCTATCAATGTTGAAGTGAAGCATTCTAATGAGTATTCAGAAGTTGGAAGTAATTACGAGCGTGTTGGCTGTGAGTTTGATAAAGATACGACCAGCTTCAGCGCAATGAAGAAGTTTATTGAGTTTCTTTATCAATATGCGGAGTTCTCTATAATCGATAGAGGGGATAATAAGGTCTATTTCCTGTAGCGCGTTATTGCCTAAAGAGCTTTATTCTAATACAAATTATTCATGAAGATGGCCATTATTGGTGACTCACCGTACGCGGTTGAAGCCGCAATTTATTTTAGTGATATAGAAGCAGATGTAACTTGGTTTTGTTCAGATAGACCAGCATGGTTTAATTCTGAACTTAAGTTTAATGAGTGCCAATCTTTAAAGCAGTATTTCGAGACATCCTACCAAGAAAAACTAAATCATATTCAAGCAAGAATTAGAACCAAACATAACAAAGTAATTCGAGTGACAAAAAGGTTCTTGCTTAAAGATGAAGAACTTAAAGGGCGCTCACGTTTGGCCGATCTTTTCAGAGTTGTTTACTATACTGACCCTCAGAAAATTATCGATTCCCAAGAAAAAGAGAATAATGAAATTTATCAAAAATTTACAGAGTCATTCAAGGAATCTTTAAGTGAGGGAATTGAAAACTTTGAAGACTTTGATTTAATTATTGATGCTCAGGTATGGAATCCGTTACCAATGGGGAGCTCTTCTGCAGCTGTGCGAGAAAATGCCCTTAAGGATAAGT
>CAYGUN010000067.1:4965-10773 GCA_964353025.1 uncultured Bacteriovoracaceae bacterium | reverse complement strand
GCTTTGCTTTGTCCAAGGTTTAAGTAGATAGTTAGATGCTCCCAACTGAACACTTTGAACAACTGTGTTTCGGTCATTTTCTGAAGTTAAAAGAAGAAAAGGAACATCTTTACTTTCACCTCTAAGTAGTTTTAAAAACTCTATACCATTAGTACCGGGCATCATTAGGTCACTGATTACAAACTTGATACTTCCCTTGTTGGCTTTAAACTTTTCAAAGGCCTCGGCCCCATTCTCCGCTTCATGGATAGTACCCGAGAAACCTAGTCCCCTTAAGTCCTTGATTAGATTTGCTCTCATTGTTGCATCATCTTCTGCACAAAGAAATGCTGAATCTTCTGGCATTTTTGACATAATTTCACCTTTTTTCAATTCTACTATAGTAATTCTAATAATGTTCTATTTGAGTTGCAATACACTCCTCGGAATTTTTTTGATTTGAGAGAGGTTTTTTTCTCTTGAGATGGTAATTCTTTTAAATTTCAATAAAATAGAGTTATAGTATAAGGTGATACACTTAGGTAAATAAATGGCCGTTTCATTTGCATTAAACATTCCTTTCTGTGAAGAGCAACCTATTCGTAAAATAATAGAAATGCTTGTTATAGGTAGTCAGGAAGGGGATGTATTACTTGATGATCCTAGTGTAGATACAAAGCATTGTTCATTTATTGTTAATGATGATGTTATCTCAATAATTGATCACAATTCTTCAATGGGGACATTTATTGGCTCAGATAGAATTCCATCGGAGAAAATGATTATTCTGATGGAAGGAGATACAATTAAATTTGGTGAAATTGAAGCCAAGCTAATTGCTCAAGATATCGGAGATGAAGAAGGGGCCAATGTATTGCTTTATTCTCTTGGTGACTCAGCTAAAGGCCAAGGAAAATCAGTTGAACAATTAATAGTTGACCAAATTATCGGGGAAGTTGCTTCTTCTGTTCAGGATTCGGAACTTTTACAGAATGCCCATGAAGAAACGAAAGTTATGAAAAGATCTGAGCATGAATATGATCTTAGTGAAGATGAAGCGACAGGAGACATTGAGATACCTCATGAGTTTAAAACTCTTAAGGTTGGAGATAATATTGAAGGGGATGCCAATGGTGAAATTGATGTTTCTCAACTAAGTGGAAATAATAAAGAGCAGGTTCTCTACAGGTTAATGGCCGTTGTTATTGAATTGGCCCTGGCTTATGCGATGTACTTTTTTATCTTAGGAGATTTTTTATCCTCTATTATAAGTGAATTAATTAACTCATTTAAATCAGTTGGGGTCGTGGGGCTTTTACTTTCAGATTTAAAGCCTCTTATCTCAGTCTATATTGTCTATGCTCTGTTGAGGTTGATAACAAGCTATTTACTAGGTGTCTCTTATATCCAAAAAGCACTTGGTTTTTTTGCACATACAGAAAAATCAATTCTCTCTTTATTAAGAGAATTGATTGGCTTAATCTTAGGCCCTTTTCTTATTGGAGATATCTTTTTATTAAAAGGAAGCTTTACTTTAAAAGAGAATCTTTCTAAAAGTTTTATTTCTCTTGATAATAAAAAAAGAGCGATTGTTTATGGTGTTCTTCTATTACCATTATCGATTTCCCTAGCTTTTGTTTCTCCTCTTTTTGTTAACCTTAAACTTCCTCAAAGTTATTTAATTTCAAATCAAGCAGTTTCTAAAAATCAAACAGACACAAATACCTTATACCAAAATTCAATATTTTTAGGGATTAAAATAAGTGAAAAATTTAGTCTCGATAATATTATTTATCCATTGGTTCTGATTAAAGGAAAGAGCTTTGAATATCAATTTAAAGGAATTAATCTAAAGCAAAAAAAGAGTTTTACTTTTTCTTCTGAGCCTCATGATTTTTTAGTAAGGGTTTTAAATGAGATGATGGAAAAAGACCCTCTGTTTCAATTTAATTTCCCCATAATCTATAAAGTTTTAGTTGAAGGGTATAAAAATACAGATGTCACAGAGTCAGAACTTCTTTCAATTTTTCAAGCATCATTCAAACTTGATTTTTACAGTTCATTTAAGCATTTATTGGATTTTGGCCCATTTTTTAATTCTTATTTAACCTTTAGAAAAAATATTTTAGAAGGCTTAGGAATCACAGACTTAAAACAAATAAGCTTAGTTAATCTGCATGGCCAAAAATACCTCTCTTTCGCGAGTCCTGCTGCAACGGGAGGTACTCAACAATTATTGATACCTATTTCTTTCAATATGAAGAAAACCTATAAAATTATTTCTCAAGTCACTCCAGTTGAGATGGAAAAACTGACGACATTGTTGTGGGCCAACTCAAGAGTGTTACCTTTAACTCAATTAGAAAGTGTTGAGATTGAACCGATTGATTCGTTTTCTTTAATCGATTACCTTAAAAAAACTAGAGGCAAAAATGAAGAGCTAAGTATGTATTTACTTAGTACGATGGAGAAGCTTAAGGCGCGATCCTATGAATCAGGAGATGAACTTGCCAAAAGGAATTTTAAACAGTCTTTAAATTCAATCATTAAATATGTGACAAGACATTTAGAACTGAAAGCACAGCTTCCTCAAACGGACACAATCTTAAGTAGGCTGATGGAGTTGAATTCCGATGAGTAAAATTTATTTTTTATTCATTATTTTTCACTCTTTAAGTTTATTGGCCAGTGATGATAGCGCTTTTTTTCCCGATGTGAATTTTGATTTTGCAAAGGCCAATAATTCTTTAACTGCAATGAACTACATACCTGCTTACAAAGACTTCGCTATAAGATTGAGAGTACAAGGGCATACTGAAACATTAAATTGGGATGAAAATGTTGGAGATAAAAGAATTAGAGAGGGTTCCGGAATGGGATTAAAGCTGATGTATGGGCTTTTTCGCCATACTTCCTTTTATTTCGAATCTGATTATGCGTCTGTTGATAAATTTTCATATACGCAAAATGGGGGAACTTTTCAAAATAAAGAGAAGGGGACAAAAGAGGGAACTATTGGTTTTCTTTGGAGGGCCATGTATCAAGACCGTGATCCTTTTTCTTTAGATTTTGATTTTGGCTTTTCACCTAGCGCAGGCAAGGCTAAGAGAGCGGGCGTTGGTGGAAACGGGAATAGGCTTAGAGGTGGTAAAGAAACAGATTTTCAAATAATTGTGACAAGGCAATTTCCATATATTGAGTACCAGGGTTTTTATAAGTTAAAAAGTTATGGCGAGTACCAAGAAGCGAATTCTTTTAATAGCCTTCAGGACTATGGTTCTTATACAGTTCGAGAATATGGAGCTGCGATACAGTATGAAGGTCTAGAGAATGCTTTTATGCAGTTAGGGATGAGAAAGATTAGTGTCGGAGAAGGTGCTTTTAGAGCTAATCACACATATAAAGACAGACTTACTCGAGCAACTGCATTTAAATTAAAATTTGGTTCAATGATAGATAAGAATAAAACTCTCTTAAGTGTTATTTTGGATTACAAGTTCGGAAAATCGGTATTAGTAAATAATGCAGGAACAAACTACAATGCCCAGTATAAAGATCTTGAAATTATCCTTGAGCTCCTATTTGGGAACTTCTAAACAATTGTTGCGACTCGTATTCAAATTCAACTATTAAACTGGCACAATAAAAGTCATTTTCACTAGCGATTAAGGAGTCTTTTATGGAAGAGAAAAAAATCTACGATATTCATTCTCATATTGAAAAAAAGGCCTTGTACAATAAATCAGAGTATGACGATTTATATGGCAAGTCTTTGACTGATAATAATGAATTTTGGTTGAAGGTATCTGAAAGGATTTCTTGGTCTAAAAAACCAACTATTGCATGCAGTGGGGATTTTCAAAAAGCAGACTTTAAATGGTTTCAGGATGGTGAATTAAATATTAGTCATAATTGCATTGATAGGCATCTCGAAAAAAAGGCAAAGCAGACCGCCATTATTTGGGCAAAGGATGAACCTGGAGAGTATGAGCATATTTCTTACGAGCAATTGCACAAAAATGTATGCAAAGTCGCAAATGGCCTAAAAGCTTTAGGCATTAAGAAAGGTGATAGAGTTTGTCTCTACCTTCCTATGGTTCCAGAACTTGCTTACACAATGCTTGCCTGTTCTCGTATTGGGGCCATTCATTCTATCGTCTTTGCAGGTTTTAGCTCAGAAGCACTTAAAGGGAGAATCGAAGATGCAGACTGTAAATTAGTTGTTACTGCTAATGAAGGTCTAAGAGGTGGAAAAACAATCGCCCTTAAAGAAATTACGGATAAGGCAATCGAAGGCGTGAACTGTGTTGAAAATGTTTTAGTAGTTGAAAGAACTCAAGCTAAATGGGAAAAGAAGAAAAGAGACGTACTTTATAGTGATTTAATTGAGAAGCAAGAGAGTCGTTGTGAAGCTCTTAGTTTAAATGCAGAGGATCCTCTTTTTATACTTTATACTTCAGGCTCAACGGGAAAACCAAAAGGACTTGTTCATACTTCTGGTGGTTATCTTGCTTATACATCTTATACTCATCAAAATGTTTTTGATTACCATGATGGTGATATCTATTTCTGTGCTGCCGATATTGGGTGGGTAACAGGACATAGCTATATTATTTATGGCCCTCTGGCTAATGGTGCAACGACAGTTATGTTTGAATCAACACCCCTTTATCCCGATGCTGGGAGATATTGGCAAATAATTGAAGAACTCAATGTTAATATTTTTTATACTGCCCCAACTGCATTGAGGGCCTTAGCTGCTTGTGGTGATGAATTTGTAACCAAATATAATACAGGTTCATTAAGTATTTTAGGAACAGTTGGTGAGCCCATCAACCCTGAAGTATGGCAGTGGTATTACGAAGTTGTTGGTCAAAATAAATGCGCCGTTGTTGATACTTGGTGGCAAACGGAGACGGGAGGGATTTTAATTAGTCCTTTGCCAGGGGCCACAAAGTTAAAGCCAGGTTCTGCCACTTTACCTCAATTTGGTATTGAGCCTGCTATTTTAGATGCGGAAAAAGGTTTTGAAAAAGAAGGCAATAATATTAGTGGGGCCTTATGTATAAAAAGATCATGGCCTGGGCAAGCTCGAACGATTTATGGAGATCATAAACGATTTATAGAAACTTATTTTACTCAATATCCAGGTTATTATTTTACTGGAGATGGATGCAATAAAGATTCAGATGGCTACTATTGGATAACAGGCAGAATTGATGATGTTATTAATGTCTCCGGCCACCGATTGGGAACTGCTGAAATTGAGGGCGCCATCATGGAAGGTGAGAATGTCGCGGAAGTCGCTGTGGTTGGTTACCCTCATGAAATAAAAGGCCAAGGAATTTATGCTTACGTTATTGTCCATGATGATAGTGAAGATAAGACAAAATTAGATGAAGAAATTAAGAACTTAGTGAGAGAGTCCATTGGCCGCTTTGCTGCTCCAGATATTATCCATTTAACGAAGGGACTGCCCAAAACACGAAGTGGAAAGGTAATGAGAAGAATATTAAGGAAAATAGCTTGTAATGAGTTTGATGGTCTAGGTGATGTTTCAACTCTGGCTGATCCTAGCGTTGTTGAGGGATTGATAGCTGAAAGGAAAAGGCTTTAGAGATTATTAATTTGCTCAAAAAAAGAAAGGTAACTAATGAGGGCAAAATAAGCGAAATAAATGACTTCTTTCATGTGTGCTCCTATCGCACGAATTTTATAACGTGGTATAGGATTTGAGACAATACATTGTGTAATTTTTAGTTGGAATCTACCCATATAATCTGGTGATTCGACTTAACAGGGGTCATAGGAGCTTCTCCTTGAGGTAAG
>CAYGUN010000067.1:0-4955 GCA_964353025.1 uncultured Bacteriovoracaceae bacterium | reverse complement strand
TCCTTTCAATTCTTCAAATTTTAATTGCCAGCTATCATGGGATTTATCTATCACTTCACTAAGAGCATTGAAATAATTACTCGTTCTAAACTTTGATCTAAAAACGAGAAGAAGTTCTTCTATTTCTTCTTCATCTAATTTTTCTTTAAATTCAACACCTGTAAGAATTCTTATCTTTCTTTCTGTTAGTGATAAGAAAAACATAATTCCTTTTTGAGGTGTTTGGGGCTGGGTGAAAAAAAGGTTTATAGATTTTTCGTTAACTTTCCTGAGAACTTCTGGTTCTGCAAGAGCCATTTTTTTTAAATGAGGGATTTGTCCAAGTAAGCTAAAAATAAAAACTAAAATAAATTGAATAAGCACTAAGTAATAGTCGTATTGAAGCTCTATATAAGTACTGATTAAAAAAGAAAAGACAAGAGTCCATAAAATAGAGAATCGCAAATTTGCAGCAGTGTAGTTATCACTAGATTTTGTAATACAAATACTTAATTCACTATTAGTTTTTTGCTCAAAATCTCTAATTTTCTTTTCAATTGTATCTTGCTCGTCTTTTGATAATGTATTCGTCTTCCAGCTCATTACCAACCACCTAATGAGCTATGGCCGATATGCTCATTTATTTTTTTGGGATATGCTCTTCCTCCGCTCACATAATAGAAAGAATTTAAAATACCAATGATAGATAAAAATAATCCGGCCAAACCGAAAACAGCAATGATAGGAAAAGCTGGACCGAAGCTAAAATAGCCGAGCCCTGAACCAAAGATGATCCCAAAAATGCCTTTTGATACTAAATTATTACCAATGAAGCGCATGAAAATTTGTCTAAGAATAATTAAAGCAAGAAGTATCAGGGGAATGAATCCTCTCTGACTGAAGTCCGTGGGTTTTAATTGAAGCATTTTTCCTTGATTTCCAGAGGGAGATAAGCTGATTCCAAACTTTTTACTAATATCTTCGATAACCAATGAGATACCATTATAAAACTCACCCTTTTGAAAAGAGGGGACCATTATTTTTGATATATAATCATCACCTTGAGGCCCTGTAATTTGCTTTTCTATCCCATGGCCTACCTCAAGTCTGATTTTTCTATCATTCTTAGAGATAAGAATAATAATCCCATTATCTTTAATGCTCCACTCATTAAGAACTCTCATTGAGTAGTCTTCAATAGGTTCTCCTTCAAGTGATTCAATAGTTAAAGTTTGAATGTGAGGGCCACCCTGGCGATGAGTTTTTAAAACGAGTTGGGTTAGTTGGTCTTTCTCTCCAGTCGTTAGAATGGAAGCTTGATCAACAACGGGTCCAGTTAGAATGGGAATTTCTATTTTGGCCAAGGCCACTTGACAGAAAAGTAATGCAAATAAAAACTTCACAGAAACTCCTATAATAAAAAAAGCCCGAAGTTATTAAAACTTCGGGCTTTTTAGTATATCTGTCAAATTTCTAGTTTTTAAAGAGCGTTAACTTGCTGTGCAAGACGAGATGTCTTTCTTGCCGCTGTTTGCTTTTTAACAGTTCCAGTCTTCGCAAGTTTTCCTAAAAGCTTTTGAACAGCTGGAAGAAGCTTAATAGCTTCAGTCTTGTTGTTTTCAGTAATAGCAGCTCTAAGTCTTTTAATGAAAGTACGTGCTTTCGACTTCTTAGAACGGTTTAGGCTTCTAATTTTAATAGTTTGCTTTGCTCTTTTTACTGATGATTTGTGATTTGCCACAATAATCTCCTTACAGTTTTCTTCGAAACGTTTTTATAAAACAGTTCAGGTTTAATGGCAAGCGTAACTTTCAAGTAAAAATTACAGAGACATACATGAAAATAATACTTTGCGTTGCCATTGCTGGAAATACCACTCGCTTGAACCTACTGTTGGACACAAATTGAGATTCACTCCATTCTCATTTTGCCCAGAGATGGCCCATACTACAATCAGTGATTTTCTTGACCAAATGCCCTCATAGAAGCATCATGGGACCAATCTTTTTAATGGGAGAGTGTGATGAGTCAAATTAAGACTATTGGTATTATTGGTGCAGGCCAAATGGGTAGGGGAATTGCTCAAGTGGCCATTCAATCAGATTTCAAAGTCATTCTTTTTGATGTAGCAGATGTCCCTTTAAGTAAGGGAGTTGAGTTTGTTAAGGCCCAGCTCAGTCGTGGTGTAGAAAAAGAAAAATGGACTAAGGCAGATGTGGATAAAGCAGGCAAGCTTCTGAGCTCAACAACGAGTATGCAGGATCTTAAAGATTGTGATCTCGTTATTGAAGCAGCGACTGAAAATAAGAAAATCAAGTTTGAAATATTTAAAAATTTGGATGAAACAGTAAAAAAAGAAGCAATTCTTGCTTCTAATACATCTTCAATATCAATTACTGAAATTGCTGCTGTGACATCAAGGGCAAATAAGGTTGTTGGCATGCATTTTATGAATCCTGTTCCTGTCATGAAGCTAGTTGAGGGAATTCAAGGTCTTGAAACATCCAATAAGACTTTCGATACAACTCAAGCGGTTGCAGAGAAAATGGGAAAAACTTTTGTAAGAGCAAAAGATATGCCTGGTTTTGCAGTTAACAGAATTTTAATGCCAATGATTAATGAAGCTGTCTTCACTTTGTATGAGGGCCTTGCAACGGTAGAAGATATTGATACAGCAATGAAGCTTGGAACCAATCAGCCCATGGGACCTTTAACTTTAGCTGACTTTATAGGGCTTGATACTTGTCTTGCGATTATGGAAGTTCTTTATGATGGGTTTAAAGATACTAAATACAGACCGTGCCCATTGCTAAAGCAATATGTTGCTGCTGGTAGGCTTGGGCGTAAAAATGGAAGAGGTTTTTATGAGTACAACTAATTATGCAAATCTTCTTTATGAGGAAGATAATGGCATTGGAATATTAACTCTTAATCGAGAAAGTAAACTTAATGCACTTAATGGCGAAGTTTTAAGTGAGTTGAAAAAATTTCTTGAAAATTTTATGACAGAGAAGGCCGGAGTCCGTGGTTTGATATTTACAGGAGCTGGAGAGAAGGCCTTTATAGCGGGAGCTGATATCGCTTCAATGAGCGGGATGGATGAAAAGCAAGGAACTGAATTTGCCTCGCTTGGACAGCAAGTAACGATATTATTTGAAGCACTTTCTGTGCCTGTTATTGCTTGTGTAAATGGATATGCCCTTGGTGGAGGATGTGAGATGGCACTTGCCTGTGATTTCATCTACGCCACTGATAATGCTGTCTTTGGTTTGCCTGAAGTAAGTCTTGGTCTTATCCCTGGATTTGGTGGGACTCAAAGACTTGAGAATATTGTTGGACGAAATATCGCACGTGAAGCGATTTATACTGGTAGAAATATTAAAAGTGATGAGGCTCTCCGAATTGGACTCATTAATAGAGTTTTTTCTTCCAAGGATGAGTTGCTAAATGCTGCTAAGAATACGATCTCTGAAATGATGAAGAAGTCACCAAATGCGATTCGAATTGCTAAGAAAGTTATGAATAGAGGCAATGATTTACCTGTTAATGATGGGCTTGAAATTGAAAGAGAGAAATTTGGAGCAATTTTTTCTTCTTACGATATGAAAGAAGGAACAAAAGCATTTGTAGAAAAAAGAAAACCAGTCTTTAAAGGGAAATAATAATGTTATTAGATGAAAACTACCAAGAGTTAAGAGATCTTATTTCAAAATTTTCAGATTCAGAGGTTGCACCTATTGCAATGGAAATTGATCACAAGGGTGAAATACCAAAATCACTTATTCAAAAATTAGCTGAAAATGGTTTCTTGGGAAGCTATATCCCAGAAGAATATGGTGGAGCAGGAATGGACTATATGTCTTACTCCATTCTCATTGAAGAGCTTTCGCGCAGTTGTGCTTCAACTGGTGTTTTTGTTTCAGCTCACACTTCACTTTGTGTATGGCCCATTCTTGAGTTTGGTACTGAAGAGCAAAAAAAGAAATACCTACCTAAGCTTGCTAATGGAGAGAATATTGGCTGCTTTTGCTTAAGTGAACCTGGGGCAGGATCGGACGCGGGGTCTTTAACAACTTCCGCGACAGATAAAGGGGACCACTGGGAAATTAATGGAGTTAAAAATTGGATTACCAACGGTAAAGAAGCAGATATAGCGATTGTTTTTGCTAAGACGACTAAGACTGACAACTACAAAGGGATTTCAGCTTTTATCGTAGAAACAAAATCTCCTGGGTTTAGTATTATTAAAATTGAAGATAAGTTAGGGATTAAGGGCTCATCAACAGCTCAATTGGCGTTTGATAAGGTTAAAATCCCAAAAGAAAATCTTCTGGGTCCATTAGAAAAAGGCTTTCGCGTGGCCATGGCCACACTGGATGGAGGTCGAATTGGGATTGCTTCTCAAGCTCTGGGGATTGCCCAAGCAGCTTTTGATTATGCAATCCGCTACACAAATGAAAGAGTCCAGTTTGGAGCTCCTCTTTCTAACCTACAAGGAATTCAGTTCATGTTGGCGGATATGAGCACAAAAATAGCGGCATCTAGGCTGCTTATTTATGACGCAAGCGTTAGAAAAGATGATAAAAAGCCCTACTCAAAGCAAGGGGCCCAGGCCAAGCTATTTGCGGCTGAGGCCGCTATGTGGATTACCACTAAGGCCATTCAGCTTTGTGGGGGGAATGGCTATACAAAAGAGTATCCAGTAGAAAGATTCTTCAGAGATGCTAAAATTACCGAAATTTATGAGGGGACATCTGAAATACAGCGCGTTGTGATTGCGACTCATGAATTAAAAGAAATTTAGGAGCATATTGGCAAATATAGCCGGTAGTGCTAGTTTGAGCATTCATGAAATTCTTAAAACGATTATTGGGGAAAAATATGGCAAAGAAAAAGGCCACGAAAAAAACAGCAAAGAAAGTAGCAAAGAAAAAGACAGTCAAAAAAGTAGCTAAGAAAAAGACAGCTAAAAAAGT
>CAYGUN010000066.1:0-10804 GCA_964353025.1 uncultured Bacteriovoracaceae bacterium | reverse complement strand
TTAAATTTTATTTGAACCAAGTCTATTAACCTTATAATTAAAAACCCATAAATAAGAATCACAATCGAGTTGGCTTTCAATACAATGGCCTGCAGTTACTAATAAATCATCTGCCACTAAAAACCCCGAGCATCTACCCGCTGAAGGTTGGTGAGCAAATCTTTCACTACTACAAACATTCATTCTATTTTGAAAACTACCTGATTTAATTTTGACGTTATCTCCCTCAAATTTTAATTCACTGGGAGGAATTTGAGCGGCAGTTGAAAGAGAGAGTTCAACAAAAAGTGGATCAACATAAGTGAGCATTTCATGTCTGTCATCATCGCCATAAATGACATTTGGTTCATAAGTTCGTGCATTTGAATTGTTTAAATTGATCAGTAATAATGCAACAACAAGCAAGATATGTTTCATCGGAATTCCTTTTCCTAGACCCCTTAGGAGCAGTTGTACTACTATTCAAATTGATTATTGCCAGAGGCACAACTTAAAGTTTCTGACTTTAAGTATTTGTCAGGAATGATTGACTAGGAAAGAAAGCTTTTGTAAGTTCGAACTAAGTTACTAAGGTATTTCATGATAATTAAAGAAGACATTCGCGAAGGAAAAATACTAAAGCGCTACAAAAGATTTTTAGCTGATATTGAATTTCCAAACGGCGAAGTGATCACCGCTCATACTGCTAACACAGGGAGTATGACTGGCTGCTGGTCACCTGGTTGGAAAGTCATTGTATCAAAATCAACTAATCTCAAACGCAAATTGCCCTATTCTCTGGAGCTCACTCATAATGGTGAGTCTTGGATTGGAGTCAATACTTCAAGGCCCAACTCACTTGCTCAAGAGGCCATTGAAAATGGTGTGATAACAGAGCTCTCGGGTTATATTACTTTAACAAGAGAAGTCTCAATTGGTGAGAGTCGAATTGATATCCTGCTGGAGCGAGAAAGTAAGAAATGTTATGTGGAAGTCAAGAATGTCACTCTTAAAACAAGTGACGGACTAGCACGCTTTCCAGATAGTGTGAGTGAGAGAGGGCAAAAACATCTACGGGAACTTATTCAATTAAAAGAGCAAGGGCACAGGGCAGTTATCTTATTTATTATTCAAAGAGAAGATGTTGATAAATTTGCCCCAGCTTATGAAGTGGATCCTGAGTATGCCCTACTTCTCAAACTTGCCGATGAGTGTGGAGTTGAGATTCTTGCTTACCAATGTAAAATAGAACCACAAGAAATAAAAGTGCATCAAAGGTTACCAGCGGTTTTTGAATGAAACATATTATTGTATATTCTCCCCATTCAAGTGCACTCCTCATGGTTGATTCTAAGAAAGAGTTACCGCCCCTTAATGAACAACTCCCCTATATAAAACTCAATGACGAATACGCAGTTAGCTTTACTGCTGATCGCGGACTACATATTTCCGGATGCAAGTTTCAATCTTTTCTGTTTTTAAACCTTGCTGATGATATGGCCCGTGCCATCTTTGCAGCTCTTGGGATGACCTTCTCTTATATGCCTGGATATCATGAAAAAATGAGTTCCCTCTTTTCAGAATTTTGCTTAGATATAAAAGAAAAACTCACTTTCTTCGGTGGAAGCTTTAACCCTTGGCACGCAGGACACGAGTCTTGTATCGAGCTTTGCCAAACTAAAGAATCCCTGGTTATTTTGCCTGACAATAATCCACTAAAAGAAGAAAGCACTAACCAACTTTGGGCCAATTTTAAAAAGATTCTCTATGTCCAAAAGTCTTATCCTGAAATGACAATCTACACTGGCTTTTGGGCCGATAAACAAAGAAACCCAACCGCTAATTGGCTCATTCCTCTAAAAGAGAAATATAAGAAAAATATCGGACTTTTGTTAGGGCATGACTCTTTCGTGGGTCTTGAAAAATGGCAACAATATGAAAAACTTATATCCTGTCTGGATGAAGTTCAGATCGTCTCAAGAGAGGATGACCCTAGGGCCATGGCCCAAAAAAAAGAGCAGTATCTCAGTATAAATAAAGATTTAAGCCTGATTGAGCTGGGACATCACCCTTTTGAGGCCCTCTCTTCATCAAAAATACGACAGAACTAGCAAAATGACCCACTGAGCATTATTTTCCAATTGTTTCTAACTATTAGACTTATTCCGTATTTCCTAGTAATTTTTGTGCACTATGGAAAATACAACAGTTACTGGTCATTCCACAGAGTTTTTGAAGGTTTCAGATGTGGTTTTAGATTGCGACCACAAAGATGAAACTGGCCTTAATGACTTCCAGAAAGTCCCTGACCCCATGGGAATTGCTATTCCTAAGGTCGGAATCGAGCGCTACAGAGTGCCCCTTACTTTTAGACATAAAGACGGCAGCGTTCTCTCCCACGATTGTAGCGCCAGTATGTTTGTGAATCTCTCTGCAGGTAAAACAGGCATCAATATGAGTCGCTTGGTGACAATTCTGCAAGAAGAATCCAAAGAGCATTTTATTAACTCTCATTTTTTAAAGACACTACTTACAAGATATAGAGTTGATTTAAGAGACTCAGAAAATGATAAAAATCTTGATAACTCTTATATTGAAATTAATTTTAGCTATCCCATGAAACAAAAGTCACTGAAGAGTGAAAACTGGGGCTGGCAGTATTATGACTGTACTTTAAAAGCGCAACAAAACTCACTTGGTGAAGACAAGATGTTTATGAGTGTGAATTATGAATACTCTTCAACTTGTCCTTGTAGCCTTTCTATGGCCAAACAATACGAACAAGATTATGCCAAAGGAATCACAACTGAAGGCAGTGGAATTGCGGCAGCTCATGCACAACGCTCCAATGCTCTTTGCACGGTTCAATACGATCAAATGTCTGAGTTTTGTATTGAAGATTTGGTTGAACTCTTAAGGGTTGCTATTCCAACTGAAACTCAAAGTGTGGTAAAAAGAATTGATGAGCAGGCCTTTGCCATTCTTAATGGTGAAAACCCAATGTTCGTTGAGCACGCCTCTAAGGCCCTGTATAAAGTGCTTAATAAAGATAAAAGAATTCTTGATTGGAATGTGAAGCTCGAACATTTTGAGTCCCTTCACTCTCACAATGCTGTGGCCTATATTTCAAAGTAATATCAACACTTTACAATATTCCCTTGCAATGAATACTTATTTATGGATAAAATAAATCATTAGGTAGGGAGTGCGTTAACACTCCCTCATTTAACCCTATCTGCAAAAGTCTAAAGTGACAGCTATAAACTGTAGCAAAAGACCAAGCAGAGTCAGGACCCTAATGATGTCTTCCATAACAAAACCTTTTTCCAAAGGCCCTCTTCATTGAGGGTCACGGAAGACCTCATTAGCTATACTGAAAGCTAGCTAAATCCATCAAATAAATTTTAAAGATTTATCTTAAATGAAAAAACTTATAATGAAATGTCCTTACAATATTCAGTGATATTCTTGTGAAATAATGAGTTCAGAAAATTTTTATTTACCTAAAACGGCATCTTACTCTTCAAGTTCTCTTTAAACTGAGTCACCCTATTTTCAATCTTCTCTTTAATCTCAATGGCTTCCATTGCTACTTTATTTAGAGATTCTTCTAATGCACTCTCGGGCTCATCACCTGGTAGAGTTCCACTGCTGCTATACATCTTCTCCATCATCTTCATGACTTGAGACTTTATCATAGTTCTAACCGGAAACTTCGCCACCATTCCATACATGGCCGCATTTCCTTCCCGTCCTTTCTCTGGATTTTGCTTGATATATTCAACGGCCTCTTTAAGAGCTGCTACAAATTCATCAATAAAGTCTGCATGCCCCAAAGTCACCATAGCGTGCAAGGACTCAGGCTTTTGGTTTCTATCTACATGCCAACCCGTTTCAGCTAAGCGGTCAGCAATAGCATAAATATTTAAGGACTTATCTTTTGTGGTATAAGCAAAGACACAAGTCTCGGGCTTTCCAATGACAGTCATCTCGGGAATAGCATTAATCTTATTCATTAGATCTTGGGTGATACTTAAAATCTTCATGGCGTTTTGAATATAACCATCTTCACCTATGGCCTTAAGTGTTGCCCAAGCCGCAGCAATAGGCCCTCCCGATCGAGTACCAAGCATGGCAGGAGAAGCAAAAATTCCACCTGGCCAATTTTCATAAACAAAAAACTGATGCTTTAAATATTCCATTGAACGATATGTAATGGTTGACGCGCCTTTGGCAGCAAATCCATACTTATGTAGGTCTGCTGAAATTGAAGTCACTCCAGGCACTCTATAATCAAATTTACGTACGTTGTGTCCGCCCTTCTCTAAAAAAGGAACAATGAATCCCCCTAGGCAAGCATCAACATGGACTGGAATGTTTTTCCGAAGTCCTATGCGCCCTAATTCTTCAATATCATCAATCACTCCATGAGGATATTGAGGGGCCGAGCCCACTATTAAAATAGTGTTTCTTCCTGCTCTTTTTTTCACCCACTTGGTATCTACTGTGAAGTCATCATTTAAAGGGGCATGAACAATTTTTACATCAAAATACTTACAGGCCTTATCAAAGGCCACATGTATTGAATCAGGAACAATAATTTCAGGTCTCATAATCCAAGGTTTAAGTTTTCGTGCCCTCTGCCTATAAGCAAGAATGGCCATCATAATACTTTCTGTTCCACCCGAAGTCATAACGCCACAACTTTTTTCATCCCCATGAAAAAGCTCTGTGGTCATACGAATTACATCTCTTTCCATATTCTTAAGACTTTTAAAGGCCATGGGATTAAGGGCATTTTTGGAAGAAAAGCGAGCGTGAACGTCTTTTAGAAAATTATTATGTTCTTCGCCTGCGTAATACACCAGTCCCCAAGTTCTACCTTTTTTGTAGTCTGGGTCTTCTGAGCACATTTCATCAATATTTTCTAAAACTGATTGTCTACCGAGCCCTTGCTTAGGCAAAGAAAGTTCACTTGGATTTTCCATTACGATTCCTCTAGGTTCTAAAATTTTGCTTTCGCACCGATGCCTAGAGTATAACGTCGATATTGACTTTCATCAATATTCTGCCTTTCGTAGCGTAAAAATGCCCCTGCGCTAAGATTAAGGGCCTCTATGTTATTGAAACTCATATCCCAATTTAGCTCTGCAGCATGGCCTGATTTTACTTCTATCTTAGTCGCAGCATTCGCTTTACTATTTTGATCTTGCCCTGACAAACTTGAAAGAACTAATCCTGCATAGCCATTATGAATTCCATTATCCAAAAGGAGTGTCTTATACCCAAGTGAAACTTTTGTATTCATCACATCAGTGTAAAGCACCTGATACTGAGAGTTATTAGAACTTTCAATAAAAGGTGAACTTTTCTTGGCCGCTGTAAGAGTAAAAATATGTTTTTCACTTAAGTCGTATTGAAAACCAATTCCAACCTCTGGGAAAATCTTTTTGTCTTGATCATATGTATAGGACTGCTCGTTATCATCAAATTCAATAAAGTCAGCTCCCGCAAATACAGAAGTTTTAAGTTTTTCAACACTTTCCCACTTTTGCGTAAAATTTACCATAAAATGAGTGGCAACAACTGAAGCCAGCTCATTTTTCGAAGCTGTTACATCTGAGTCTACTGTCATGCTGGTTACAAAAGGAGTCAAAGAAACTTCTAGACCATATTCTTTAACTGTTGGATTCATTAAATACTCTTTTTTTGGTTCATCAGCGCTTAAGGCCACAACTTCTTCTTTCTTCTCGTATTTCTTACCTGTTACCATCGCCAACTCTGCTTTAATTTCGGCTTTAATTTCTTTATCTGTAACAACTAACTCTTTCACATCGTTGTTAAGTAGTTTAATAGAATCCTCTAGTCTTGAACGCTGAGCAATGGTTGTACTTTTCTTATCAACAACAAAACCTTTTTTTGCATCAAGTTTTAATCCTTTTGGCGCTATATACTCACCTTTTTCATTGGTTGCTCCAATATCATTTTCTGCAATATAGGTTCCTGTTTCTTTATCCAGTTTTGCATTCTCGCTTGGAGAAACATAAATTCCTGTATCAAAATCAACTAAACCACCATCTTTCGGTTTTAATTTTCCATCACTTTTATCAAACTCAGCTTCAGCGTCTTCATCACTATGTTCTTTTAATTCTTCTAATAGTTCCTTTTTGTATTTTTTCTCATCGACTTTTGCCACTGCTAATTCATCATGAGTGGCAATAGCAACCATCTGTTTTGGATTTACCTTGGTTGGCTCAATTGGTTTACCCAACTTAATATTAACTCCTGCATAGCGCCCTTTATTTACTTCAACCGTATCAGAGCGTTCCAGAGCTTCTTCTAATTTTTGTAACTCTCTTACTTCTACGTTTTTTTGAAATTCTGCTGAATTCTTTTTCTTGGGATTATCTAACTGCTCTTTGTTGGTTTCATCTTGAGCTTCTTTAATAATTTTCTTCTCTTGAATTTTGGCCATAGCCACTTTTCCTTCGATAGTAACTAAAGAAGTTGTTCTAGTCTCAGGGTTAAAAGAAGTTTTAAGCTTAGTGCCTCTAATACCCATTGCAGCAGTTCTAGTTTTAATAATCATTTTATTTTTATTAGTACCAGCTTTTTCAACTTCTGCTCTTACGACACCTTTTAATAGCCCTAGCATACTCGGTTTATCTTTTTCCATGAGAGCAACAACCAGTTTTGATTTAGGTCCAAGACTGACAACTGAATTATCTGGCATTTGAACTTTTACAATCCCTTTCGCCGAAGTTAACACTGAAGTGTCCTCGGGAAGAACATCTCCTTTTGCCACTCCTTTCGCCTTATGGCTATGAGGGAGAAGCATGGTTACATCCCCTCTGACAAAAAGAACTTTCGCGGTATTATTACTAGCAAAAGAAGAAGCCATTAAAAGAGGTAGTAAAAGGATTGGTAATAGTTTAGTTTTTTTCATGTTTTGCTTTTCTCTGTTATTAAGTTAATATTTTCAAGTTTATTTTTCTGCAACAAATCGAGTATAGTGACAAGTCTCTTATAAACCACTGTACCATCAACTCTCAAGTTAATGAGAGTCTTCTTATTCATACCACTAAGTTTTGCTGAAACATCTTCCATTGAAACATTTTTCCCATTCACTGCAATTTGATCTTGAGATAATTCAATAGTGAGCTGTTCATTTTTAGAGCTTGAGCTTTTCCCTTCTTGAGTTTTAGGCAGATTTAAAAGTAATGCCAATTCTTCTTTTTTAAAAACTGAGGAGACCATAAAAAAGATTAACAGCAAAAATACCACATCAATAAGAGGAGTTAAATCAGGACTGAGAGCTTCTCTTTTTCCTTTTCTTGCCATTTATTATTTCCCAAATATTTGTGGTATTACGCTTTCTTCTAAATCCATTTCCAAATCATCAAGAATACCTACTAAGTAGTTATAGCCAACATAATGAGGAATCGCGACGATAAGTCCTCCTACTGTTGTCACCAGGGCCATTGATATTCCACCTGCAAACAAAGAGGGATTATTAAGCCCCTCAGAAGCGATAACTCTAAACGCAGACAAAATACCAAGTACAGTTCCCAGTAATCCTAAGAGTGGTGAAATAGATGCGATAATCTTTATTGTGTTTAAACCAAATTCTAACTTGTGAACATGTCCTGCAATATTATCTTTTAAAATTCCTAATGCATTTCCATTTTCACTTGAAGCACCAGAAGATTTAAAAGCTTCAATAATTTTCGTTGCAAGTACGCCTTTATTTTTTCGAAACTCTATGATAACAAAAAGTCTCCACATCAAAAGACTAATGCCCACAATATTGAGTAAAACTAATAAATACATAATAGTTCCACCCTGGTTTACATATTCAAACAGACGCATAATATATTTCTCCTAAGATTCTAAGACACGATCCATTTTAACTAAAAGCTTCGTAAAGTTAAATAGCTAATCATTTCATATCATTAAAGTCAGGCTTATACTTAATTGTCATACTCTCTTTTTGGCACTACACTTTAAATATATGGATAAAGTAGACACAAATATTATCACAGATAACCTGTTAGCAATTTGGAATTTCACGCTTTACGCAGACAAGCAAACAAGTATTCAGTTAACAGTTGGAAATCTTTTCATCGCTATGTTTTTTGTTATTTTAGGGCAAAAAACAGCAAGGCGTGTCAGCCATACTCTAAGCAACAGAGTTCTAAGACGATTTATTAAAGATAAAAATTCTCGAGTAATATACGAAAATATGGTTTTCTACCTCGTTTTCATCTTTTTCTTTCTCATTGCACTTAAAATCGCAAGCATTCCACTTACCATATTCACTCTAGTTGGTGGTGCGTTAGCTATTGGGATCGGATTTGGTTCACAGAATCTGGTTAATAATTTTATTAGCGGTCTCATTATGATGATTGAAGAGCCCATCAAAATTGGTGACTTTATTGAAGTTGATAGCTTGACTGGCCGAGTGGAAGAAATTGGGGCCAGAAGTACGAAAATTATGTCTCTTGAAGGTAAACACTATATTGTTCCTAATAGTTCATTCTTAGAAAAAAATGTTCTTAATTGGACTCATAATAATGATAATGTGCGAACTGAAGTGAGTGTAGGTGTCGCCTATGGAACAGACTCACGACTTGTTGAGAAAACACTGCTGCAGGCTGCAAAAGATTTAGAGAACGTACTAGATAACCCAAAGCCATTTGTTATTTTTGATGATTTTGGAGACAACTCTCTCGTTTTTAAAATTGTCTATTGGACTTATTTGAACAAAATAAGCTCAATTTATGTAAGTCGTAGCCATATGAGATTTAAAATTGATGAACTCTTCAAGAAAAATAATATCGTCATCGCCTTTCCTCAAAGAGATTTACATATTGATACGCTTTCGCCATTAGAAGTGAATGTTAGGAATTTGTAATTTTTTTCTTATTGATTTTTTTGACAATGAAATAAACGATTGCAATAAGGGCCAAAGTCCCAAAAAGATAAAGTTTAAACTCTTTAAACTTACTTAAAATGACCTCTCCATAAAAAGCAACCAGTAAAACTTGAGTGGGAACAGTAATCAGTGCTACAGTTCCATCAATAAGAAGAAATTTATAAGTAGGAACTCCCATCATTCCACAACTCATGTGCCCTGGAAATCTAGCTCCTGGAGTAAAACGAAAAATACCACAAGTGTAATGCCCATATTTTGAAAACCATTTATCAATTTTTGCAAAATTCTTTTCCCCAATCATGTTTTGAAAAAAAGGCTTCTCTATAATTTTTCGGCCAAAATATTTACCTAGATAAAAGATAAGCAGATCACTTAAGATAACGGCCAAGAAACAAATAATGGCAAGAGTGTAAAGATCAACTCCTTCAGCACCTGGATATGGAGGTGGGTATTGATCGGGATTGCGGGCCATATAGGCAATCAAACCGCAACTGACAAGGGTCACTTCCTCTGGAATGGGAAGACCAAGACTGCTGGCCGTCATAATCGCAATGACTCCCATATAAACCATCATAGGATCATAAGCATATGGAATGAAGAACCCACTTATGGCCTCTTCTGAAAAGTATTCAGCAAACATCATTTAGTTTTATCAACAGATTGCTCTTTTGGCGAAAGAAAAAGGCCAAGCTCAAAAAAAATGGCCCTCAAATTTAACCTTATATTAATACTTAACAGAACATCCGTAAGGCTTAGTTCTTGGCACTGCCACTTCTTTGCCCGCAAGTAGAGCATCAGCTGCTTCGGCCACATAATTTCTTGCTCCATTAACAGTTGATAGTTCTGTTGAGGGCTTATCATCAATCGCACCTTCATAGGCCAAAACTCCACCTTTATTTAAAACAAACATATGTGGCGTTGTCTTTGCTCCAAATTGTAGTCCAATATCTCCACTTTCATCAATTAGAACAACAGTTGCATTTGATTCAGTTTTAGTTCTATTTTCAGCAGCTTGCTCAACTGTAGAATGCCCCTGTTTGCCTTTAGCAGAAGAGATTATTGATATCCAAACCACACCTTTATCCGTAAGCTTCTTTTGTAATTTTTGCATATTCCCCGAGTTATAGTGTTTCTTAACAAATGGACAACCGTGATTTAGCCATTCAAGAACAACCACTTTGTCGGCAAAGTCAGAAAGAGAATATTTATTTCCATCGTGACCAGTAAGTGAAAAATTAGGAACAGCATTACCTAGCTCAACCACTTCTGCCACTTCTGCCATTTTTTGAGTATTACACCCAAATAAAACTAAACTTAATAGTACTAATAGTTTTCTCATACATCTCCTTGCATTTTAATTAAATCTATCGTTTTCATATTGGTTAATTTATTCATTGATATTAGTACAACAAAAACAATTAAGAAACTGTAGCCCAATAAGAACAAAGGAGACTCCAGCATATTAATTGAGAAGCTACTATCAAAAAAAGTACTCAGAAAAATTGTTGAGCAGGCAATGCCTAATCCAGCCCCTATACTAATAGCAAAAAAAGACAGACCTAAGATTTCAATACGATTCATTCTATTTACAAAAGAAGGACTTGCTCCAATTGTTTTTAGCAAGCCAACCTCTTGGGCCTTCTGTCGTGATTGAGATTGAATAATAGAAAAGAATACAACAAATCCAACTAATAAACATAAATAAGTCATGACAATAACGGACATAGATATTTTATCAAATATTTGCTTAATTTAAATTAATAATAAAGTCACATTGATAATAGAAAGATTTGGAATGTCTTTGACTATTTCTTTTTGAACTTGCCTTAGTAAATCATCATTTTGGGAACGTAAAGTTGCAATTAATGTTTTAGGAGCATCATTGAGTAC
>CAYGUN010000065.1:0-10908 GCA_964353025.1 uncultured Bacteriovoracaceae bacterium | reverse complement strand
TCTTCATCAATTCGCTGTGCTGTTTGTTCTGAATACGTATTTTCTTGGTTTTGCCCACTCATACCAACAAATGGTTGAGATCGACTAGTGCCATAATTAATGGTTCCAAGACTATCACTCATCCCCCAGTGGCAAACCATATTGCGGGCCAGGTCTGTTGCTCTTTCAATATCGTTAGATGCACCATTAGTGATTTCATTAAAGATAAGTTCTTCTGCGACCCTTCCTCCCATCAAGAAAGAAATAAAATTATTTCCACGCTCTTTAGTCAGGTTGAGCATATCTTCATTGGGTAGAGTTTGAGTCACACCCAAAGCTCCCCCACGAGGCATAATTGAAACTTTATGAATAGGATCTGTATAAGGCAGTCTTAAACCAACAAGTGTGTGTCCAGCTTCATGGTAAGCAGTGACTTTTTTCTCAGCATCAGAGATAACCATTGAGCGTTTGGCCACTCCCATTAAGACTTTATCTTTGGCCTCTTCAAAGTCCGTATTTTGGATAAGTTTTTTATTTTGTCTGGCAGCGATAAGTGCGGCCTCATTAACCAGGTTTGCGATATCTGCTCCCGTAAAGCCAGGAGTTCCTTTCGCAATATTTTCAAGATTAATATCTTTTTCCAGTGGCGTCTTACGAGTGTGAACTTTGAGAATCTGCAGACGCCCACGAACATCCGGGCGACCAACTGAGACACGTCTATCAAAACGACCAGGACGCAGAAGCGCAGGGTCTAGAACATCAACACGGTTTGTGGCCGCAATGATAATAACCCCTTCATTAGATTCAAAACCATCCATTTCAACTAGCATTTGGTTTAGAGTTTGCTCACGTTCATCGTGTCCTCCACCCAGGCCTGCTCCTCTATGGCGCCCAACTGCATCGATCTCATCAATAAAGATAATACAAGGAGCGTGACGCTTACCTTGTTCAAATAAGTCACGCACACGAGAAGCACCAACACCAACAAACATTTCAACAAAGTCTGAACCTGAAATAGAAAAGAAAGGAACTCCAGCTTCACCGGCCACAGCACGAGCAAGTAATGTTTTACCTGTTCCTGGAGGACCAATCAACAGAACACCTTTGGGGATCTTTCCACCAAGGTTAGTATATTTTCGGGGGTCTTTTAAAAAGTCCACCACTTCAGCGAGCTCTTCTTTTGATTCTTCAACACCAGCAACATCTTTAAATGTGACTTTCTTATCTGACTCATTCATAAGCTTCGCTTTGGATTTACCAAAACTCATGGCCTTGCCACCACCTGCTTGAATTTGTCTCAAGAAGAAGTAGAAAATCACAAACAACAAAATCATTGGAAACCAATTGATTAGAATCGTTGAAAGGAGTCCCTGTTTTTCTTCTTCTTTAAATTGATATTTAATATTAGCAGCATTTAAAAGGTTGATGGTGGTCTCTGCACTAGTAGGTCCTTTAGACTCAAAGTACATGCCATTTTCATAACCATCTTTAAACTTTCCTTGAATGCCAAGATTTCCTTGTAGAGTAACCTCGTCAATATGCCCACCTTCAATCGCATCACGAAACTGGGAGAATGTTATTTTTTTAGCGGGAGATGACTTTTGCTCTAAAACTTTCATGACAAAGGCCATGATAAGTATAACGACAATCCAAAGGGCAAGAGTTTTTTGCTGTCTTTTCATAGGTAGTTTTTCCTCTTCACTCCCTTTGATTAGGGAATACACTGATCATAAGATCCATTGGCCGCTCAGACAAGTGAGTGCACATTACCTATATGATGGTATCGATTTTATCTATGGCAACCCTTAAGAAAGACTGAGGAAAAGACTTTTTTTATTCAGATATGAATCACTCTTCCATATACGAAGTAACTCTAACGCGGGCCACGCCGCTTTTTGAGTTTTAATTAACCAATGTTGGGTTTCATTACTAATACAATGAGTTTTAAGCTTTTTTAATCTCTTGGGTGGATTTTCCAAAGAAACATAAAAAGGAAATTGCTGCCAAGAATTCTCAGATAAACTTTGTCTGAATTCTTGATAAAACTCATGAAAACTATATTTTTTAAATTCTCCGAACGATGGACGAATATCCGATAATTTTTTAATTTCATCTTCTCGGATAATAAAAATCAGATTACTAGACATAAAGCATTTTAATCGACCACTTAAACTCAATGGGCCCTGTTTATCATTTTTGACCGCTTGGATGATCTTATCCACTTGCTTAGAATAAGTTCCCCTATCATGAGCACTTAATCTGTAAATTTGGGCCAATATAAGCTCTTGGGCCCCTTCAAAATTATTACTTAGACTCTTATCAATAAAAAGAGCACTACCTGCACTTTCAATGACCTCAGGTAAATTGATTTTTTTACCTGCATAGACCCCCAGTCTACGAGCAAGTTTATTTGAGCGAGTCGCATAATGCTTGAGATACTGAGGATAGCGCTTAGCAAGCTTAGGTATCACTTCATTGCGTAGGTAATTGCGCTCAAAACGATTATTATTATTAGTGGGGTCAAATACATAAGGCAGATCATTTGCCCTGACAAAGCTTTCAATTTGCTCACGGGAGACACATAGAAGAGGTCTTCTAAAAACTCCTCTTTTCACCGGAATACCAAGACAAGTCACAATCTCAGATGATCTCATTTTTTGCAGCAGTGACCATTCAAAAGAATCATTTAAATGGTGGGCCAGATAAATGCAATCTCCTTCAGAGACCTCAGATTCCAAAAGAGTGTATCTACCTTCACGAGCTTCATGCTCTATATTAGTCGTTAGCTTCTCTTCTCTAATAATTGTTTTCACAGTCAAGAGTTCATCAAAACTTTTAAAAAGAGCTTTCAGAAAACTCTCCTCATCATCATTGCCTGATCTGAGTTTATGATTGATGTGAATAAGTTTTACTTCTTTGAGGTATCCTCTTCTTTTTAATAAGAGCATAATGACGGCCAGGGCCATAGAATCCATGCCACCAGAGAGGGCCACCCATGCAGTTCCAGAGCTGGGGTAGAGTTTCATTTGTTGCATAAATTTATGAATATGGCCTAAAAACGCAGCGTTTGTGCCCTTATCTAGAGAATCTATCAAATTTGGTGCTAATTGCTTGAAATCTTTATACATTTTCAACCTAATCGTCGTTGACAAGAAGCTACCACATTTTTATTATCTGTCACACTGATCTTGAAATATGGCTGGGTAGCTCAGTTGGTTAGAGCATCGGATTCATATCCCGGGGGTCGGCAGTTCAAATCTGCCTCCAGCTACCATATTTCTCTTTTTGTAAGGCAATCTCATATGAACAGACAAACAGTTGCCATTCTCGGTGCCAGTGATAATCCAGAGCGCTACTCCTATAAAGCGCTGAAGATGTTGCAGGAATATAACCATAGGCCTATTTTAATAAATCCCACCAAAGATAAAATTGAGTTTTTTCAAGTTCATCATTCACTCGCTGATATTCAAGAAACAGTTGATACACTCACCGTTTATATCAAGCCAGAGCTACAAGATAAAATTCAAGATGAGGTTTTAAACTTCAAAACAAAAAGAATTATCTTTAACCCAGGCAGTGAGAACCCAAGACTTGAAAGACTCTTAATGCAAAAAGGGATTGAAACATTACAGGCTTGTACTCTTGTTCTATTAAGGACGAGTCAGTTCTAAAATTTTCAAAAAAGAAAAAAATCTTATCCAAATATTAAAGTAAGCATAAAAAAACTCCTACACATGGCAGAGGTTTTCGGAACTTCAAAGTTCGTTCCCTAAGTAAATGAAGAACTGGAATAGTACAGTATAGGGTAACTTTATGGAGAAGTCAGTTTTAAAGCACATTAGCCGACTACAGCAGACTAGTTTTTTTTATTTTTTAAAAGCCGATAAAAGTTTGTGAAATATCGTCAACTCGCTCTATTTATTCTCCTCTTTCAATTCAGTTTGAATACTCAAGCAGGAATTCTTCAATGCCTCAAAGAATATTGGCAAGTTCAAGTTCAAAATTTCAAGCAGTTTAGAGATGAACTAAAAAATCAAGGACTTAAAAGATTTGTTATAAAAGATAGAAAAGAAATTGATAATGTGTATGAGCTTTCAGATAAAAAATTCATCGGACTATTATACAAGCCTGTTCAAAAAATACCTTCCCAGTGGGCCATACAACCCATAACTGAATTAGCTCAAATTCCAATTAAAACAACAACAAAAGCTGCTATGGGTGAAAGCTATCGTTTTGCCCCTTTTGAAGCTGATTTTTATTTAAGTAAATTAGAAAAAATAATTCTTCCAAAAGACAAAAAACTTACATTCATTCCGAGATTAATTACCATGGTAATCCCCGCTCCCCCCATATATATTTATCTTGAATCTAAAATCCAAGCACAGCAGGAAGAAAATATAGTTGAAGCATCAAAGTATTTCATCTTTACAAAAGATATTTATCAAGAATACAAAGAAGGAAAAATAACCGAACCAGTAGCAGCAGCAATGGTTGAACAAAAAACACTCCAGCTTAATTTTTACCATCAACTCATAAATGATTATATTTCAGAAGGTGGTAAAATTTCAGATAATGAACTTACCGCAGGAATTTTATCTGACCCTTCAGTTTTGGAGATGGTAGGGCCATTATTTAGAGATATCACTTCTTATCAAGATAAAGAGTACCTAATAGAGAGAGGTTTTGACATCTCAGAGCTCAAAAACGTTAGTGACTTTAAGACTCAGCATAGATTAATGATTCTCAATCATATCAGGCTTGCAGAAATGAATACTCTTCATCAATTTCTTATTGGCAGTGGCCATTTTGATCCAAAGCATCTCGCCCATCTTAAGAGTGATGCGAATATAAACTCACTTCTTGAAGATAAGGCGCTATCTAAAGATGAAAAAATATATTTACTTGATCAGTATATCGATAAAAAAACTATGTTTGATGAATGGCAAGTCATTGGCCTTAAAAAATTCATCCCCGAAGTTAACGAATACGCTAATTTCGAAGGATGGAGTCAATATTTTATGCAAAAGAAAGATCTCTCATTTGTAAAAAATTAAATATCACTTAGGACGTGTTGAGCTTTCACCAAAAAACTGTCTTATTTTTCGACACTTTTATTTTCTGTATGTAGAGATTTCAACTGCTCTATCGAGAAATTCAAGAATCACTTAGAATTTATTTAATTAATATAAACAACGTCTTGAAACTAGCGTGATGATTTACGCTACAGTTTTGGGACAATATCTAAAATAATCACAGAGGAACTGCTATGAACTATCTTTTACTTGCATCTTTTGTTACGAGTTTTCTTATTACTGAATCATTTGCCCAGAATGGTCCTCCAGATTACTCTAGAAGCAAATATAGTGTAGGAAAGACCAAGACGGGAGTTACTGAGTATAAGAAGAGAAATCTTTTGCAGCGTGGAGCTTATCTCGTTAACGATTATTTAAATGGAGGGAATTCTCCTCAGCAAGACTCTTATCAACAGAGTTCTTATCAAAAGAGTAGTTATCAAAAGAGTAGTTCTACTAACGTTGTTTGGGTTGTTGGAGGTAAAAAATATAATAGTAAATCTGAGGCAGAGAAAGCATTTAAAAAAGAAAGTGATAAAGAGATGACTAAGTATTACTTTAGTAATATTGATAATCCTACTTACATAAAAAGATTACAGTGGAATATAGCACAAACTCAAAATAAAACTAAATATACGGCAACAAAAGAAATTATACAGGCCCTGAAGGAAAAGAAACTTCCTGTTAGCTTGGCAATTGCTTCTCTTGATTATGAGAGTTTAGTAAATCCTAAAAAAGAAAATAGAGAGGAGTTGATTGAACTGCTCACTTACATTGTTAAAGTTGAGAGAATGAACCCGGAACTTCTTTTTCTGAAAGGCTTTCCTCTGAAAATGCTCAGGGAAGCAGGAGTCCCCGCGAGTGCATTTCCTCTATATTCAAATGCAACTACTAAGATTAACTTTGCCTCTGTGACAGAGAGTGAACAAATGGAAGTACCTTGTACTCTTAAATATGTTTGGTCCACTCTGATAGGTTATGACATTAATTCTAAAAGAACTTTTGGGCGCTACTTTAAACTAGATACCCTCAGAGGATCCACTTTAGTTAGTAAGTATATTGAAAGTGCTCCTGGCTGTGGAACTATGATTACTGCAGAAGTTTTATATCGAGCTGGTTATACAATCGAAGAGTTAAAGAGAGCTGACATACCCTTTGCTGATATTAAAGTGGCGCTAGATAAGTACAACCTCGCTAGTAGTCCTCAGCAATTTATCAATCACTTCGAAGATGCAAAAGAGAATGTCGAAATAAGTGAAATTGTCTCTGCAGCACTTCCTCTTTATCACTTTAATGATTGGTTAGAAGAAGATCTAAACCCTGAATTTTTAATGAAAAGCTACCACGTCCCTGTATCTTCATTAGTGAGTTGTTTCCCTGTCGATACGTTCTTTCTTGATAACATTCAAAGAGATAATCGAGATGAGCAAATAAGAATGGTATCTGCTCTTATCCAGGAAGGTCTGTCACCCCTAGATGTTCTCTCTTCTTATTATAACAAAGTGGGCAATCTTAATATTTTGAACGACATGGATATTGAGATTTCTCCAATTGATGATTATATTATAAAGTTTGGGCTACAAACCTTGGTTGATGCCGGCTATGATTTAGAGAATTTTTATGCAAAAAAGGCTTCAGCTGATTTATTACTTGAAAAGTATACTATCAAACAATTACTTAATGCGGGGTATTTGCCAAAAGACTTTTTAATTTCTCAAGAACTAGGCTCGAAAGAAAATCAAGTGGGCTTTTTCTTAGCAAATGGGGCAACAGCTCAGCAGCTTTTTTATTCTAATTATTCATTGAAAGAGATAACTTCTCAGTATTCGGAAACCTCTGAGAAACTCGATTATTTACTTAAAGAAGGGTTTTCTGATAAACAAGCATTGAATGCAGGTATTATTGATGCCTTATTTGCAATTAAAAATTTTGACATAGAGAGTGAGCGTTTTAACAAGTTAGGTATAGGCATTGAGGAGATAAAAGAATTGGGCATTGATGAAGTTGACTCGGCTCTTACAACAAAAAAAGTTCTTGAAAGAGGTATTTTTTCAATTGACGACTATATTAATAGCAAGAAAATTAGCTTGCTTAACTCTTTATCTGTTAAAGAGTTAAAAGGTCTAATCTCTAAAGGTGTTAGAGGTTATAATCATTATTATCTTACAGAGCCCATTATTTATGCGATAAAGGGCTTTAAGATAGATGGGATGAATCCGTCTAATGTTTGGTCTGGTTTTCATTTACTAGGTCCTATTGTCAATATTTATGGCCTAAAATATGAAGAGCTTAAGAAGGATTTTTGGCTTAATCTGAATAGAGAAATGGGGCTTGAGGGTCTGGTTCTTCACTTCAGTGACTCCGCGATTCATGGAAACTTGGGCTACTCTAAGCTTCGTATTGCGAGTGTTCGAGCGAGAATAACAGTTAAGAAAAAAATAAAGGCGATTATAGATTAAGCTAAGGCCTTAGTTGGCGGCTGACCTTTTATTTGTCCTACGCTTAGTTGTGATGACTTTGAAGTACATTGGAAGTACCGAAGTACCGAACACTACAACTTCTAGACAGATCACTTATTTCGCCTAGCAAAATAAGAGAAATCAGTAACTTCGCGCCCATTTTCTGGCACCACTCTTGCGTAGATAAGGGTATGAAATTAATGGTTTATCTTCTGCTTTTAAGCTCTCTAGGCTTTAGCGCCCAGGTCATCAGGATCAAAGGCAAGCGTGTGGCCATGAGGCTTAACTCTCAAGAGAGGGCCTCTTGGGTAAAGGGAAAAACGGCTAAGCTCGGCCATGATTATCTACTTAAAACTGAGGTCATCATTCATAAAATTCAGGGCAATATTGCTGTTGGACTGATTCAAACAGGCCAGGCCCAAGCAGGCCAATACGCTTATATTTCAAACACCCAAAGATCACTCTCTGCCATCAATCAGATACAAACCCAGACTCAAACTCAGGCCCCTAGCACAGTTGAAAAACCCATCAAATTCTCTCTTATCACGGGGCAGACAACCTTTGATGTTTGGGAAGATGAAAATATTTTAATCGAGCTTGACCCTCAAAACTCCATTGGCTTTCAGACTGGCTACCAGGTACTTAACTCCCTAAGTATTGAGGCCTTTGCCCAGAGCTCTACCGGTCGTGCCAAAATATGCGCAAAGGATGGGATTTGCGCCAAAATTAAGGCAGGCCACGCTGAAGGTGGATTGATTGCAAAATACTTTCCTCTTTCTTTTTTCTATCTAAGCGCCGGGATGGGACTCAGCTCAACAGTTTTTAACTCTGAAGACATGGGAAATGCAGGCCATTTTTATACTTATGGAATTGGAACAGAAATAAGGCTGACAAAAACAGTTTTCCTCCTGGGTAAACTCAGACAAACGGATCATAAAATCAAAAAATATAAAACCAATATGGAAGAAGCCGAAAATGTCCTTAAAGCACCTACTCGAAGTACTCTAGATGCTTCAATTGGTATTGGGATTCGCTTCTAGGTACCATTTTCCACTCATAATTCGTCTATTTAAACTTAAATGCCTAATTTCCGATGAGAATGTATGAGATTACTTATCCTCAGTATGTTTTTCATTACCACCTCTTTTGCTAAAGGACTTTTTGTTCATACCTTTGTCCACTGCGGAAGTATTGTTAAGACTAAAAAAATTCTTATGTATAATGCTTTTACCAATCCCTCACTTTGTGATGCGGGGATGATGGCCTATCCAGCATCTGAAACTGAGTGCAAGGATAGCGACGAGTTGATTGATAAGTGTAAAAGGCCCATTGAGTGCAAGGCCAAGTTCACCTGTACTGTCATTACTGAAAATACCAATAGCAGAAGACTGATTAAACAAGTTAAGGACGGAGAAAATATTATTCTCTACCAAAAAGTCGATCCATTTGCAACTCTAACAGAGTCACAGGAACAACTAAAGATGACTGGGGACAATGAATCAGAGCAGAAAGCTCCAACATCCGATGAAGAGTACGAGGGAGTACTCAAGTGAAATTTACTATTGTTCTCTATTCAAATAATAATCTTATTCCTTTGAAAAGGTGCTTAGATGCCCTGCTTGCAAACTACCTTAACCGTCGGTTTCCTATTCTTATTATGACATCAGATAGTGACGAAACCACGAAGGCCTTTCTTAAAACGTACAAAGAAAGAAATGGCGTTGAATTATTAAATTATAGTGCCTCGGAAGAATACACTTCTGTTGCTAAGGCCCGTAATGCTGCTGCTAAACTAGTTGATACTCCTTATATTGGATTTCTGTGTGACTCAGTGGAAGTATCAGAGCATTACTTGTTAAAAGCAGTGGATATTATCAATACACATTCACCCGATGTTTTTGGAGGGCCTCAAGTGACTCATCCAAACTCGAATAAATTTCAGCAAGCGGTAGGAGAAGTTTATACTTCTGAGCTTGCCATGGGACCAAATAACTTAAAATACGCCTTGAAGAATCGCTTTCAAACTGGAGTTGTTAATGCTCGTGAATATCACTTAAGCTCTTGCAATATTTGGATGAAAACCCAACTTTTTATTAATTATGGAATATGCTTTGATCAGAGACTCACTCAAAATTCAGAGAGAGTTCTCTTACATCAACTCAATCGCCTTAAGAAAAAAATTCTTTTTTGTCCGGATTTTTATATCTATGGGCAGAGATCAAATAATATATGGGGACTTATGAGGGATACTTTTCTCTCTTCCAGATACTTAACTTATAGTCTCTTTCTCTACCCTCAAAGCTTTAATCCTATTTATCTTATACCAAGTGTGCTTTTGATTTATTTTCTCTTTTTGCCTTTTATAGGGATGTCCCCACTTGTCTATGCTCTAGGTTTTTATTTTGCCTTATCTTTATACTTCTCTGTGAAATTATGTGTCCGTTCAGGAAACTATGCCAATATCTTTCTCAACATATTTTTCCATTTAATTTTAAATTTTTCTTATGCCATTGGCTCTCTAACATTATTATTTAGAAGACCTAAGGTTCGTTAATTTAACTGCAAGTTCTTTGGCAGCTATTGAACTATAACTCCATCCATTTTTATAAAGAGAATCTATAGTGAAGATATTTTCCATTTGGGTTTTGCCCCAGTAAGGTTTTCTCTTAACTCCCTTATGTCTTAATCCTGTTTGAATTTTAGCTTGAGAAATAGGAGGAAGATCTATTTTAGCTATTTTTGTAAAATCACTATAGAGGTCATTAAGTTGGTCTTTATCAGCGCAAAAATCAAAGCCTGAATCATCACTGGTAGACCCAATGAGAAGTTCCTTCGTTTGTTTTCTGTAAATGACATTTACTTTCTGAATAGTCATACTAAAACTCTGAGGGTAATCAAAATCAAAAACGAGGTAGCTGCCTTGAATAGGTTTAGTTCTATCAACTCTGTCATCACCTTTGGATAAAAACTTAAAAAAGGCCCCACAACAGCAAACAATAAAGTCCGCTTTATAGTTTTGCTTTCTTCCAATCGCTACCAGCTTACTATCAATCCGCTTGAAACTTTCAATATAATCATCAATAACTGTTTCGCTTTCGCCTTTAAACCAATGAAGGTATTGCTCAGGATAGATAAGATAGGCATCTTCTGTATAAACTTTCATTTGTTTTTCAAGCTTAATATCTTGAATCTTATCTTCTTTAGAAAAACCACTAAATCTTTCATCCCAAAGTTTGGCCTGATGAAAAGAATCATCCCAAATTTGAAAATGTTTAACTTTCTCTACTCCAGCTGGTTTGTTCTTTTTTATAAAACTTTGAAATTCAAAAAATGAATCGTGGATTACGTCACCAAGCTCAGTCATGCCTTTCTGAGTTTGCCTTAAAGCGACGATTGCC
>CAYGUN010000064.1:0-10993 GCA_964353025.1 uncultured Bacteriovoracaceae bacterium | reverse complement strand
GTCCTAAGTCTTTAAGTTTATCTTTAAAAGAAGTGAGTCTCATTTTTGAGTGGGAGCTGACCATTTTGGACATAATGTTGGCAAGTTCTCTGTCATTAAACTTTTCTGAAAAATAGGTAATTTTTTTATTTATGAATGAAGATATGGGGGAATAGCGGTAGAGGCTTAATGTTGCATTCATTTGCCCAAAGGTAGACCAAAGGAGCAAAAAGCTTGAGAGGTAGAAAATGGGCAAAAGTTCACTTTTCATTCTGGCAGAATATGCAACTTCGCGTTTAGCTTAGGATTTCTAAGTATTAAAAATAGCTTTAACGGAAGGGCTAAAAAGAGAAAAAATACGCTAAAACTTGCTTTTTTAGGGTACTCATTGCTATAAACACATTGCACAAGGAGCCCCAAATGGATTCAACTGACTTATCAGCAATTAGTATTAAAAAGGTGCTTGAAAGCTTTTTCATTGAAGACGATTTAAGTCGAAATTTTACTTATATCAAAAAGTTGCCCAATAATATGGTTGATTGTCGTTTGAAGTTTAAAAGTGACATGACTGTTGCTGGCTTAAACTATTTTTTTGAAAGTTTTAATTATCTCTTAAAAAAGAGAAGAGATTTTTCTGAGTTTTTGGACTTCGAAGGAAATAGTGTTTTAGCAACGGAGAAAAAAGAAATAACTTTTGAGCTTCCTTTTGGCGTGGCCATTACAGCTGAAAGAATTGCTCTTAACCTTTTACAACATGCAAGCTCTATTGCAACTTTTACCAACGAATTTGTTCAGAAGGCCAAAAGCAAAAATATTAAAATACTTGATACCAGAAAAACTCTACCAGGACTTCGAGCTATCGAAAAATACGCTGTTACTGTAGGTGGTGGATTTAATCACCGCTATGGTCAAAGCGATATGTGGATGATTAAAGATAATCATAAAACTTTCTTTGGTGGACTCAAAGAAGCCTATGATTTCTTTTTGTCTTTGAACCAGTTTTATACCCCTATTCTTTCTGAAATTCACTCACTAGAAGAGTTGAGGCAAGCCATTGAGTTAAATATCAAACATGTGATGCTTGATAATTTTTCTCCTGAACAAATTCATGCAGCAGTAAAAATAAAACCTAGTAATATGACCTATGAAGTCTCAGGTGGAATTAGACTTCACAATATAGAAGATTATTTAATTGAAGGCATTGATGCTATTAGCATCGGAGCATTAACTTACGCTGCTCCTCAAGTTGATGTCTCAATGAAGATTGGAAAGAAATGATAAATAAAGAATACGATATCCTTGTCATCGGGACAGGAGTAGCGGGTTTAACTGCTGCTATGAAGTTAGCAGAGTCGGGATTAAAAGTAGCAATAGCTACTAGACAAGAAAAGCCTCGTTATACAAATAGCTATTGGGCCCAAGGTGGGATTATCTATTCGCAAGAATCAGATAATGATAACCAAAGTCTGATTGATGATATTGATAAGGCGAGCTCTTACTCATCGAATCTAGATGCGGCAAAAATTCTCGCAACTCGTTCCGGGGCCATTCTAAGAGAAGTTTTAATTGATAAAGCACAGACTCAATTTGCTCGCTCGGAAAAAGGTAGTCTCTTGAAAACTCAAGAAGCGGCCCATTCAAAATCAAGAATTATTTATAAGGGTGACCACACGGGACGTGAAATTCAAGTCTCTTTGTTGAACTATTTGGATGATAAAAAAAGGTTTCCCAATATTACATTCTTGACCTCTCATACCGCAATCGATCTTATTACTCCTAACCATCATGGAGTAGAGATTCGCCAGAGGTATGAGATGAATAATATTTTAGGTGCCTATCTTTTTAATCAAAACTCAGGCGAGGTGATTAAACTGATAGCAAAGGTAACAATACTTGCAACAGGTGGAATAGGCTCTCTTTATCAGCACCATACAAATTCAGATGGAGCACGCGGTGATGGTCATGCCATGGCCTACAGGGCAGGTGCTCAGATGATGAATATGGAGTTTATTCAATTTCATCCAACTAGTTTTTATCACCGTTCAACCCAGAGAAGATTTTTGATGTCTGAGGCCATGCGAGGAGAAGGAGGAATTCTTCGAAACTCTAAAGGCGAAGCTTTTATGGAGAAATACCATGACCTTAAAGAGCTTGCTCCTCGTGACATTGTCACTCGTGCTATTTGGTCTGAACTTATGAGGTTAAAAGATGAATGTGTTTACCTCGATATGACCCATCTTGAATCAACATGGCTAAGAGAGAGATTCCCAAGTATTTATGAATACTGTCTAAATAAGAATGTCGACTTAACAAAAGACTTAATTCCTGTTGTTCCAGCAGCTCACTACACTTGTGGTGGAGTGAAGACTGACCTTGATGGCAAAACAACTCTGGGCAACCTCTACGCTGTTGGTGAAGTTGCATGTAATGGGCTTCATGGGGCCAATAGACTTGCCTCAACTTCTTTACTGGAAGGCCTAACTTTTGGTTATATTGCAGCAGAATCTATTCTTGAAAATATTTCAGAAATTCAATTATACCAATCGAGTAAAATTAAAAACTGGACCCTTGCCAGTGAGCCAGCGGACATGGCCTTGGTTGAGCAGGACTGGCAAACTCTTAAACAGACCATGTGGAATTACCTCGGCATTATTAGATCCACGACAAGGCTTGGTAGGGCCCGCGCCATGCTAAGAGAGCTTTATTCCCAAGTCCAAAAATTCTATAAAAATGCAAAGCTACATGATGAACTCATTGGATTGCGCAACGCAACAGAGGTAGCTTATATGGTACAGAAAGCTAGTGAGCTTAATAATAAATCTCTTGGTTGCTTCTATAGACTTGATAAATAACAATGGCTTAACGCATAGCCGTTGAATATTATTCACTAATATTCTTATGATAAAAGTTAGAAACTAACAGTTTCTAACATTTATCCCCAAAGATTGTAAGTCCGCCCTCATTCACTACAATGCCATTTACGTATTGAGAGTGCGTTGAGTTTTTGTAGATAATTTTTCACTTGTAGAAAAAGGAAATGTTGTGACAAAGCTCCTCCGTATACTCAGTCTAATCGCTATCTGCTTTGCTTTTAATTCCACTTTTGCTGCTATTGATATTTCACCGGTTGAAGAAGATATCATTAAAACTTTATACAGAATGGAAAAGGCCATCAATGGTTCTATTGATGACTTTGCTGGAAGAAGCATCCCTAATTTTAAAAACCCAAAAATGATTATAGAGATTGTTCAAAAAGCTCATAAGCTTTTAGAGGATTTGCCTGAAAAGTCTAAAGTTCCTACGGATTTAATTGTTGGCAGGCTTCACATGTCAGCTTTTATGACTCTTCTTTACGGAAGAGGTGAAGCCAAGCCTAATGATGGTATTTATTGGTATTTGAATAACAAGGGCGGAGAAACAGGTTATTTCGAATTAATGGAGTTAATCGAAATGGGTGGGTTTGACGAGGATATGAAAAGATCTGTTAAATCCAAGTTAGATAGACTGGATTTTAAAAATTTTCAAATTAGAGGTTCAATTGTTAAAAAAGAACCTAAGTTTATCACAGCTTCGATTGTTGAAGATATATTAGAGGCCGTGAAGCAATCACCAACAGCACCTAAATATACGGACATTTATAGAGAGGTAACTCTTGGTAGTGGCGTTGCGATTCCGTCAAAAACAGTTTCAGCTAAAGAAGTTGCAGAACAGGCCAAACTAAAAGATGAGAAACCACTAAAGCATGTGGAGTACCACAAAAATCTTCCGAGAAGGAAAAGTACTTACCAAGAGATTATTAAAACATCGGGAGCACGTGATGATGTACCAGTATCTAAAAATTTCTATGATCACTCAGTTGCAATAAATAATTCAGAAACAAAAAAATATCCTCAATATTTTGGAAGAGATAATGATGTGAATAGGATTCTTGATATTCTTGCGCGTCCAAATAAGTCTCATATTATTTTAACCGCTAAGCTTGGCGTGGATAAGGAATCTGTTTTACAAATGCTACAAGACGGATTTGTGAAAGGAAAATATCAAATTGCTGATGAGTATCCACCGCTAGTTTTAGGGTTGGATCCTTCTTTTCTCATGATGCAAAGTGGGCCTCAGAGTATGCATAACAAATTATCTGTTCTATCCAAGGCAACTAAGAGAAGAATTGTGGCTTATATTGATGAAGCGGCCATTACTCCCAAGGTGAATAAAGAAGCATTCAAAACTAGTTTAGGAGAACTTGTTCATAACGATCACACAATGCGAGTTAATTATATTTTCAGCATGACTTCAGCTGACTCGAGAAAATTTTTAGATGATGAGTCTTTGTCTGCCAAACTAGAAGAAATCCATTTAAAAGAGCTTAGTAAGGAAGATAGTATTAGCTTTATTCAAGAAAACTATGTCCCAATGTGGAAAGAGCACTTTAAAGTAGGCGAGTCTAAGTTTTATGGTCTTACTGATGAAGCAATGGAGTTTGCGGCCAGAAACTTTAAGGTGGCAAATGCTAATACCGTTAGAGCAAAAGCCATGACGGAGCTTTTAGAGGGAGTTATTGCAAGAAAACAAAGAATTCTTAATGACGGTGGAGCAGGTGGAAGCTTTGAAATAGAAATTTATGATATCAGGGATTATATAAAAGAAAAATTTGATGAAGATCTTATTCCTGGAGATAAAAGATTCAATATTGCTTTTGAAGAAAGATGGTCAAAGTTTCAAAGTGGTTATTTTGGAAACGAAGGCTTCAAAGACGAAATGAGAGAACTTCTTTATCTCCACTTTGCAGACCCTGAGAAAAAGCAAATGACTTCAACTATTGTTTTTGGACCTCCTGGTGGTGGTAAGTCTTATGGAGCGGAGCAAGTATCACAAGCTTTTTTTGGTGGGAAACCATTAGAACTTAATGGTGCTGATTTTAAAAAGCCATCAGATGTAACCAAAATAACGGGTTCTCCTCCCGGTTATGTGGGATCTGAAGAGCAGCGTTCTGTTTTTACTAAATTTATAAAAGAAAACCCAAATGGGGGAATCATCTTAATAGAAGAAGCTGATTATATTCACCCTGATATTATGGAGCTTTTCACCAATATGATTACGAGCAAAAGTTTTCGTGATGGTCTTGGTGTCGAATATGACATGAGTAAATATGTTCTTTGGCTTAATTCTAATATTGGCCAAGAGTATATGATTCCAGTTGATGCAAAAAATAAAATGAACTGGAGTCAGTACAATATACGTCTTAATCAATTGACTCAGGAAAAAATGGTTGATGGAACGGTCGTTAAAAGAGTGAGAGCTGATAAAAAAGCTGAAATGATGAACAAGTTTATGGCCGCAATAGTTAATAATGGTCGTATTAATGGATCAGCAAACAATGAAGTTGATGAAAAGGTTTCTCAAGCGGCCCAAAAACAAAATAGAAGATATTCACCATTGTATGCTCTTCCTCCTTCACAAGAAGATCTTAGGCAAGCAGCTATTTATCAATTAATTTCTTATAAGACTAAGCTTGAGCTTGATTATAATATTACATTAGATGTAACAGATGAGACTCTATTTCAAATTGTAGATTTAGATAATATGGAATTTGAAAAGGGATACTCTTATGTTGCCGAAAGATTAGATGCCTATCTTTTTAATAAGACGAATTTTCATAAAGCAGAGCAGGGCGCTTCGATTAAGGTCGAGCTTTTACAAACAAGAGCAGTCTCACCTGTCGATAATAAAAATACATTAAATCTCGTTATAGATGGAAAAAAAGTAAGTTACGATTTGGGGAATATGTTACCGGCTTTTGATAATCAGTGGGCAAAATCCCCTGAGATTAAGGCCAATATTAAATCTTTCCCTGATAGAATAAGCCAGGCATTCAAAGGTGATGATGAGTTTGTAAAAGAAGTGCAAGTACTACTTAAAAGACATGCCATTGATTGGAAGTCTCGTCCTGTTATCTCTCTTGTAGGGACTACAGGGAATGGTAAATCTCAGTTTGGAAAGGCGATGGGGAAAGCTATTTTCGAAGATGATAAGGCCTATAAAGAAATCCCAACTCAAAGTATTGAAGAGTTTAATAGTTTTATTAATGGTCAAGAATTTAGAAATTGGATTGAATCTCGTATTATGGCCGGTGGAGGTGTTATCGGAGTGGATGAACTTCTTTCTATTCAAAATAATCCTGAAATGAAGCTTTATATGTTTAATAAACTGTATAAGTTTTTAGATGAAGGTTATATGACGATTGGTGGAAAAGAGTATGACCTTCGTGCTTTTATTCCAGTTCTAACTGGAAATGCTATGCAGGAGTTTTTTGAAGCAGTTCCAAATAATCCAGATGGTGAGAAGCAGGTTGAATATATAATTGACCATGTAAAGAGTCAGGACTTTGTTGATTATTTTAAAGGTTTTGGTTTTGACCCTCCGAAGCTTGCTCGAATGGGACTGATGCATTTAAAAGGGCCAACCAAAAAGGAAATTGCTCATCAAGTTGGACAATATTTACTTGAAGATTCACTTGCCAATATTCTTAAAGGCTCCGGTATTTATGTTGATGTTGTGGTTGACCCAGCAGTTGTGAACAAGACTGTTGATATGCTTTCAACTGTATTACTGGGCATGAGAGATGTTAAATCAAAAGGGATCGAAAAACTTGTTCTTAACCCAATTTCTGGGATTATCTTAGATTTACCTGATATTAAAAAATTAGAATTGAAATTAGGGCAAAATGATGAAGTAAGATGGTACGCAGATGGGAAGAGAATCATCTTAACTTCAGAGAGTGGTTCGACTTGGGAATACTTAAGTGTTGCTAAGAAAAAAGGAATTACTGAAGATAATGCCATTCAGTTTGCAGATATAAAGCCTAAGAAAAAAGAACTAGACCCTCTAATGAAAGAGACTACTCGAATTCATGAAGTTGAAGGTCACTGGATGGTGAGTTACCTTCTTCATGGAGAGAATGGCGCTCAGTCGATTAATCTTATTCCAGAAGGTTGGTACGCAGGGTATATGCGACCTAAAATGAAAGAGAAAATTGTGACTCACTCGATTGTGACTGAAATGAAAGATGTGCTTGAGCTTGAAGCTGGTCACCGTTCAGTATTTGTTAGAGGAACTTACGAATACGGAGGAGGTTCTAATGGTAAACCTCGTGATCCTAAGTCTGGAGCTCGTGATGATTTAGGACGAGTAGATGAGATTTTTCAGAAATTTTTATCTAATAATATCTTTGAAGATTACTCGGAATTTTCTAAGGCCAATGATGTTCACTTGTTTAAAGATACAATGAGAATGGTTGGAAAGTATGCCACTGACTATGTCATTGAATATGGAAATGCTAATGGCGTTTCAGATGGTATTAACGCAGAATTTACGAGAAAAATTCAGGAAGGAAAACAAGAGTTTTTGAATGAACAAGAAATTGAAACTTTCGTTGAAAAATTTGAACAAACTCATAAATTAAAAAATCACGATGAGCTTTTTTATGAATCGATTGTTCACGGTATTGAAAAATATCTTGAACGGGAAGATTTTATGGATGAAAAACCACTTAAGAAAATCAAGCTACTTAAAGACCTGGCTTACCAGCTTGGACGTGAGCTTGGAAGCTTAACAAAGAGGGCCAACACAGTCGGAGCTGTTTATAACGGTTACAAAAAAGTAGAGGCCAAGCTTACTCAAGCTAGAGTTGAGGCCTTAAAAGTTGATTCAGGTAAGAAACCTGGAAGTTGTAATCACTTGTTTTAATTTAAGTTTAGTCCAGTGGTTAAGAATTTAACCCCGAAGGACTGATATATAACTGGGATTTGGGCTAATCGGGGGATGCCCTCATCCCAGTCTTTTTTTTGTAATTTTTACCCATGGCCACATCGTGTCAATCTATTCTAAATTAAGCCCATGCAAACAACTAAATTTGAACAAAGATCTCTTTATTTTAGCTCTCTGGGCTGCTCGAAGAATTTAGTCGATTCTCAAGTTATGTTAGGGCACTTGGGTCTAGGAGGGTTTGCTATTACCACTGAGCCAAGTGAAGCTGAAGTGATTATTGTTAATACTTGCTCATTTATTGAAGCGGCCAAAATTGAATCTATTGAAACGGTTTTAGACTTTGCTGATTTTAAAAACCCTGAATATGGAAATTGCAAGGCCCTGGTTATGTCAGGTTGTATGGCCCAGAGATACGCAGATGAGCTTGAAGACTCAATGCCTGAAGTGGATATGTTTATTGGAACAGGAGAGTATAATAAAATTGTTCCTCTGTTGCGTGCTTTTGAAGAAGGGAAGCTAGAAAAAAGATCTTTCGTAGAAATTCCCAAATTTATTCATACTGAATATGATCCTCGGATCAATACTTCGCCTGGTTATATGGCGTGGCTTAAAATATCAGAAGGATGTAATAGAAATTGCACTTTTTGTATTATTCCAACCATCAGAGGAAGACTGCGCTCTCGGAGTATTGAATCCTTGGTTGTTGAAGCACAGACCCTGGCAAAATCTGGAGTGAAAGAACTTAATATGATTTCTCAAGATTTTTCTGACTATGGTGTTGATTTCAGTGAACAGAAGAAAGAAAAAAATGGGCAAAACCCTGAAATTTATAAGCTTTTAAGTTCCTTAGAAAAAGTAGAAGGAATTGAGTGGTTAAGAATTTTTTATTTTTACCCAGATGATCTCACAGAAGACGTAATGAGTTTAATGGGGAAAAGTTCAAAAATTACTAAATATCTTGATATGCCAATTCAGCATTTTGCAGATTCTATTTTAAAAAGGATGAATCGACGTGTAACAGGTGAAATTATTCATCAAAAAATTGCGACATTAAGAGAAAAGGTTCCTGGAATTATTCTAAGAACTTCTGTTATTGTTGGATTTCCTGGAGAGTCCGAAGAAGATTTCCAAACTTTACTTGAAGGGATTAAACAGGCGAGGTTTAACCATCTTGGCGTTTTTAAATACTCAGATGAAGAAGGAACTCCAGCATTAAAGCTTAATCCTAAAGTACCTCAAGAGATTATTGATGAGCGGTTTGAAATTATTTATGAAGTTCAAAAAGAAATCGCTCGTGAACTCAACGAGCAGTATATCGGAAAAACTATCGATGTTTTAATTGAAGGACAACATGAAGAGACAGAACTTCTCCTTCAAGGACGTCACGCAGGCCAAGCTCCAGATATCGATGGAAAGGTCATTATTAATGATGGATATGCTAAGGCCGGTGAAATTGTAAAAGTGAAAATTTCTGAAGTTTTAGACTATGATCTCTTAGGTCAAATTGTAAGCTAGCTATTTGAACCACTAGGTTTCACTTCATGAATTTTATAGTGAAGCATTCCATACATCTGCTTATCCTTTAGATCTTTGCTGAAGAGCTTATTGTCTAGCTCATTGATAGAATGCTTATTTTCCTGAACAAGTGATTTTAGTTCTTGAATACGATTATTAACATCTAAGCGAAACTCTTCGAGATACTTGATTATTTCAGTTGTGTTCTCTGGTGATTTTTTCTTTCTAAAAAACATCTTTGCTCCTTTTTTAATCTTCTCATGCAAAGTAGTATAAAATATAGTGGTAAATATTTTCATTAACGTAAATACAGAGGTTTGAAATGCTCAAAGTCCTTCTTTTAAGTTTAATTCTGAGTTCTTGCCTGGATAAGGCCCGCAATTTTGTTCAAAATAAGATGGGTAAGACTCAAAATGAGATGGAGATTCCCATGCCTCCTATTCTGAAAATTATGCAAGAAGAGCAAAAACCAGTTGAAGAAATTCAAATCGATGAGTTTGCAAAGATTGAAGAAAAGCAAAAACTTAAATACCAAAGTGCCTTTTTGCAAGAAGTCGTCCTTGCTACAACCAGAGTCAAGATTTCTGATGCAGAATATGAAAATTGGATGAATGTGCTAGTTCAAGGTGGGAGCCGTGAAGGGATTTACCACGGATTGGTTCTAGGTGATTATTATCGAAGATTGGAAGAAGAGAGCAATCCTGCATTGCCAATCATTGCAACATTTACTCAAGAGTATATGAATGAATTTTTGATGCAGAAATTTGATGAAGAACTTTTAAAAGATGTAAATATTTTTAAACTTAAAAATGTGGTAAGTGAAAAAACAATGGATTTGATTGATAAGCTCTCTTACAAGAGAGAGTATCTTGCCAATTGGTATACATTGTTTTCAGTTTATTTAGCACGTAAGTTTCCAAATCTTTGGAAAAATGAGTTAAGGAAGTCGATGGATAAAACTACTCATCTTCTTTGGGCCTCAAGAATGCCTTTGGGACATATTAAATCAGAAGCTGTTATTAAGCTTCATACTGTGTTTAATACTTTGGGGCAGATTTGAAGTTTTCATTACAACGATAATAACCCAGCTCTAAAAAGAAGTTTGTTACAATTCCTTCTTGTTTATCTTTTACTCTGAAAACTAAATCATCAATTTGTTCTTCAATTTGACTGGCAAAGGACCCTGCCGTGCTAGAGATATCCTGTGCTTCGTCTAAATCGCTTATAACCCCTGAGATATCCAAATCTGGAATATCTTCGAATGGAGGAAGTTTGAGAGAGTTAAAATCCATCTCTCCTCCAGATATTTTTTTTAGTTCATCATATTGGCTTTGTAACTCATTCATATGGTTTGCATGATCATAGTTAACAAAGGTATAAAAATATTCTTTCATGGAGTTATAAAGTCCCTGTGACATATCGGCTTGTACTTCAGCTTCTTCATAGTCATAATGAAGCAGCATATGAACTCCTCGATATGCTTCCCTCTCTGTATCGCCCGAAATATTAACAAGGTTTTCTACTTGTTCTTGGTACTTACCAAGTACTGTCATTGTCTCATTTATGAGATTATTCATTTTCAAGACGGGAGCAAGCTTGTGGTAAGAGTTTTTTCCATTTAAGACTTGTTTATATTTAATGCTAAACTCTTTAAGTTCCTCGTTCGTTTTAATGTCGAAAAATCTATCAACTAAGTCATAAGAAAAAGCTGAATTTACAAAAAATAGTGTTAATA
>CAYGUN010000063.1:0-11099 GCA_964353025.1 uncultured Bacteriovoracaceae bacterium | reverse complement strand
CGCGCAAGCCCTTTAATACCAAATGAAAAATCCAGATCCAATTTTTTTTCAAATTCAGCCTGTTGCGCTGGTGACATGACCTGGTAAACTAATCTTTTTGTATCTTCAGCTGATAAAGAGCCGACTTTAACTCTTACTATTTCACCACTGATTCTCATTCCAGGAGCGCTTCCCACTGATACGTGTAAATCCGACCCTCCATTATCAACCATTACTTTAAAAAGCTGTTGAATTTGAAGTCCGCCTGCACCGCCACCCATTTGGGTTTTAGTACGTGTTTTCGTACTATCATCACTCATAATTATCCCCAAGATATATTATATATAAAAATTAGCTAGCTTTTTTTTGTTGTTGCAAAATATCATCTGCAGCAGAATTTGTTACCGCTTCTGCGAGCGTCGTCATTCCCTGGGCAACTTTTGTTAAGGCACACATTCTTAATGTTTTCATACCCTCTTTTATGGCTACAAGTTTAAGATCATCAGTAGATGCATTATTAAGAATGGCCTCTCTCACTCCAGGAGTAACTGTTAAAACTTCATAAATGGCCACACGACCTTTATAACCAGTATTATTACACGTCTCGCAACCTTTTCCTTTAAATACTTTTATTTTTTGCGCCGTTGATGATGCGAATCCTGCAGCAACGAGCTCAGTAATTGAAACCTGAACCTGCTCTCTACAATTTGAACATATTTTTCTACATAACCTCTGAGCAACAACAACATTTAATGCAGCCACAACCAAAAAAGGTTCTATTCCCATATTTAATAGACGGGTTACTGTACTAGAAGCATCGTTAGTATGCAGAGTAGATAAAACCATATGTCCAGTGAGTGCCGCTTCAACTGCAATTTCACCAACTTCAAAATCTCGAATTTCACCAACCATAATGATATCAGGATCCTGTCTTAAGAAAGATTTCAAAGCAGCAGCAAAAGTTAACCCAACTTCTTTTCTAACGTTAACTTGATTAATCCCTTCTAAGTTAAATTCCACAGGATCTTCTGCTGTTGAAATATTTGTATTTGGCTTATTAAGTTCCGCAAGAGCAGAATATAATGTTGTTGTTTTACCTGAACCCGTTGGCCCTGTGACAAGACACATCCCATAGGGTTTATAAATCCCATTTTGGAAATTGGTAATTTGCTCTTTTTCAAAACCAAGTTTTGTCATATCAAGCTGTAAGTTCGATTGATCCAAAAGACGTAAAACAACTTTTTCACCAAATAAGGTCGGAAGGCATGAAACCCTATAATCAATAGGCTTACCTCCGACACTTAACTTGATCCTGCCATCCTGAGGTTTTCTTTTTTCAGATATATCCATCTTTGCTAAAATTTTTAGCCTTGAAACAATTGGAGCTTGCATAGATTTTGATGGACTTGCGACTTCTACTAAAGAACCATCAAGACGAAATCTAATTCGGAACCGTTTTTCATATGGTTCTACATGGATATCTGATACTTTTTTTACAAACGCTTCAGCCAAAATTCTATTAACATAAGTAATAACATCATCACCGATATCATCTTCTGAAACATCCTGATCTATATCATTTTCTCTAACTTCGTGCACAGTCGCGACCAGTTCATCAACAGAGTCTTCTGCTGATTCAAATATTTTCTTAAAAGCTGATATCGTTGTAAGAATAACTTCCACTGGTTTTTTCAATTGCTCTGCTAAATTTGCAGAAAAACCAACCACGGATGGATCAAAGGTGGCAAGAGTTAATTTAGACTGTGTTTTCTGAATAGGTATGAGTCTATACCTAAGAATTGCAGACTTAGGTAAAGTGCTTAATGTCTCTTTGGAAACTTTTGCATTTTTTAGGTCAATGAAAGGGACTTTATATTTCTGTGAACATATCTGACCAAACTTAATTTCGTCAAAGCGTTCAATATCAAGCAGTTTAAATTCTGAAATAGTATTTGTGTAATTATTACTATTATCTATTAAAAGAGGTCTTAGCTCTTTTAAAGTAACTAAACCAGTGCTCGTTAATATTTCCACGAATTCTTTTCTAAACATTAAAACCCTTCCTCGATCTCATAGTTTTGAATCGGAATAAAGAGCTCAAAAATTTAGTTAAGTCCCCAAAATTGTAAGGCATACAGAGCCTGTTTAAGAAGAAGTTCCTGACCGTCTTGATAAGCTATATTGAGAGACTTACACCAATTGCGATGCTCGGGCATGTTGTAATTTAAATCCCAAAGCATTGATTTTTCGGACAATTGACCATTGAAGTGAAAACTACGGCTGCAACAATTAATAACAAGAGAGTTCGCATACTGTCTTAAATCAAGTGATTCTATAGGACCATGACCTTTGCGAGAGAATTGAAAGTATTTGCAATTTATATTTGAGAATAGCAAATGAAAAAGATCGGCCATTGCCCCTGAACCAAGTATGATAATATTTTCGTATTCAATATTTGATGAAATTTCTTCATAAATTTCTTTAATGGCCCAATAATCTGTGTTACATCCAAAAAATCTTCCGTCACGAAATTGAATACAATTTATAATGCCTAATTGCTGGGAAATATCATCAGGGATAACTTCTTTGAAATAATACTTTTTATACGGGCTGGTAATATTTATGCCGTAGAAATCAATGGCAAGTTCTTCAAGTGTTGGAAGAGAAGCCTCTTGAGCAAAATCCATAAGTTTGTAAGTAAAGTTAGCAGAAATTAAATTTTTGTAAATCTGGGGAGACATGGAGTGTGAAATATCCTTGCCAATTAGACCTAGTTTTATCATTTACTAAAATACTCTTTCGTCATTTGTACGTCTTTGCTTATTTGAGAAATTAAATCATTAACACTTGGAAACTTTCTTTCATCTCTTATTTTTTTCTCAAAAAAAACCGTAATTGATTCTCCGTAAATATCATTATCAAAATCTAGGATATGAGTTTCTACGTTAATATTCCCTTTATCATTAAAGGTTGGGTTTAATCCTATATTTGTCACTGATTGAAAATTTAAATCTTTAATTTTTGTTGTTGTAATATACACGCCATTGCTTGGAATCATAATTTCTTTTGAAAAATTTATGTTGGCGGTTGGGAAGCCAATCTTTTTCCCACGACCTTCTCCTTTTACAACAAGTCCTTCCACAAAATGATTCCGTCCTAAGAGCCTCGTAACTTCTTTGATATTTCCGGCGTTAAGAAAGCCTCTAATCAAAGATGAAGAAACTTTAAATTCTTCATATTTTGGTAGTTTTTCAACTTCTACGTTTTTATTCTTGCAATATTTTTCTGTAAACTTAAAATCTCCTTGCTTATCAGACCCAAATACAAAATCATGTCCCAGGTATATACTCTGAACTCCGGGATGAATAAGTATTTCTTTATCTAAGAAATCAGCTGGGGTCTGAGTGCTAAAATCTCTATTGAAATTGAGCTCTAAACAATAATCAACACCATTATCTCTAATTAATTCAATTTTATTTTTATATGAAGTTAAAAGAAATCTTTCATTTAGATCACTTAAAATAACTTTTGGATGTGGATTAAACGTTATCACCAAAAAACTTTGTTTTTTTTGATTACATTTTGTTGATAAAGACTTTAAAAGAAATTGATGTCCTTTATGGAATCCATCAAAGTTTCCAATAGTTAAACCAAGCTTTTCATTTTTGGGTATCTCTAAAATATTTTTTATGATCTTCATATTTTAATTTTTTAAATAACGAATAAAAATAACTCTTCTCTATTTTTATTCCTATTTCCTGGTGAGTTTTATATTGAGATTCCTCTAGTTTTTTAAGTAAGTTTAAAAAATAATTTTTTTCCTTTTTAGATAAACTCGATTCACTTATTGCGTCATATATATCTTGTTCTTGCTCTTTTTTCAAATAAACAAGGATATGAAAAAGGTTGGAGTAGTTTAATTCTCCACTTTTAATACTATTCCAATATTTAACATGGTCTTTTACTGCTTTCTTCAAAGTTACCTTACTAATTGCCCAGAGCACAAGAAGAATAAAAATTAAACCAGAAAGTAGGCAGTTTAAAATAAAAATCCAGTCAGTATAAACTCTACCGTACGAAAAGATAGGAGAAAGAATACCAATTTCTATATCTTTCCTTTGAATATCTGCTTGGGCATCTATTTGGCCTGGCTCTTTGGGCGATTCAGAAAACCCACCACTCTTTGCAAAAGGGGCCGCTGTCCCCGCCACAGAAATAGCAGGCAATTCAATATAATCTGTTATAAATTTCATTTGTTCTGGATCAAAATAAGAAAGTGGTATTTTTTTTGCATTTTCATTAAAGCCTAATCTGGTCAAATAAGTATAGTTAAATGTTTTTACTGCAGAAAAATTAGGGTTTATTTTAAGATCACTATTTATTTCAAATTCCTCAAGCCCGGGGTTTAAAAAAAGCTTGGGCGCTTCAAAATTTTCAAGCTCACCGGGGCCATCAACTATTAATTTCGCTTCAAGTGGTTCATTTATTAAAAATTTATTTTTATTAATCTCAAATTTAAAGGCATGCTTACCCACTAAACCTGTAAAGTGCGGTGGTACATTATCACCAGGAATAGGATTAACCGTTATAACAACAGGCTTGCTACTTACACCTTTTGATTTTATTTTTCCAAAACCAAGACCTAGCCCAAAACCACCAAAAGGATCTTGCCTATTTGAAACAGAATAATGGACTTTAAGTTTAATAGGATCAATCTTTAATTCGCCTACTTTTTCTGCATAAAGTTGGGCCGTGTAAAGGACTGAACGAATATACACCTCTCCATTATAATTAACCCTTTCTTCCCTTGCTGGTTCTTGCATAAACCTTTTGAGGAAGCCTTTCAGTTTTGGATATTTTTTTATATCGAAATTAGCAACCCTAACTCTTTTATATAAATAATATCTCAGTGTTATAGGCTCACCTTTAAAAATCGTCGTTTTTGAGGGAATGGCAATTGCAAAAAAATCCCTTAGCTGAGCAGGTGTATCTCTTGAAATAAGTTTAATATCCCTATGTTTTAATTTTTGACCGTCTATTTCGACTTGAATATTTCTTATACTAATTCGACCTCTCTTATTAGGCACAAGTTCATAAATATAGTTCATTTCTCTTGATCTCGTAACGCGACCATTAATATAAGTCATTCGACTAGTTACACCAGATTCAATACGCTTTAGCACTTCTACGCCATCAGGATCAAAGCTTATGCTTGGCTCTTCATTGCTTTCTGTTGCAATTGTAAAATACAAATTAAAGGAATCACCCTCAACAACTTCATTGCTATCGACTTTAACATCTAATGTCGCCGCAATTGTTGAAAGAGAGAATAAAATTAAAAGAAAATATTTCATTTACCAATCCTTTTTAGTTCCTTTCTGTTGAGTTGAAGCATCAATTAATTTTTCTTGTAGTTTTCTATCATCATTAACCAATTGCTTCAAAAGAGAAGGAAGACCTTTCTTGGAAACTCTTTTTATAGGTTTATCGGCCTTGTTTTTTAACTCACCATTCTTTTCTTTATCTTTTTTATCTTTATCATCCTTCTCACCATCTTTCTTTTCTTTTTCTTCTTTGTTTTTTTCTTTATCACTTTGTTTCTTTTTTTCTTCGTCTTTATCCTCTTTGTTTTTTTCTTTATTTTCATTTTCTTGAGAGTCTTTATTTTTGTCAGAATCATTTTTCTTTTGATTTGAATCTTTTTTATTTTGTTCTTGTTGCTTTTTTTCTTGCTGCTTTTTTTGCGCTAATGCATAGAGCGTATTTTTTCTAATAATATCTTTGAATTCAGATATATCTTTATCTTTAATCTTCTCTAATTGATTTAAAAGCTGAGCATAATGGGCCAAGGCCTTATCGTATTCCTTATTTGCAAGCAGAGATGTTCCATAATTAATTTGCGATGTGGCCGTACTACTTTTAGTTTGCTCGATTGTTTCTTTATATATTTTCGAGGATTCTTCTATATCACCTGCTTTTAAAAGAAGTTCACCTAGTTTTAACTTTTCATCTTTCTCTATTTCACCTGTTCGTAAAAAATTTTTATAAAATTCAATCTTTGCATCATAGGGAGTAGGCTTTCTTTCTTCCTTCTCTTGCGAGAAAGCATCTAAATAAGAAAAAATAAGCAAGGGGATAACAAGGCTTTTCCCAAATCTAAGAATATATGAAAAAACTAACAAAACGATAGCTGGGATTAAAACATACTCCAAGTAAACATCTTTAATCGTAACTTCACCTTGTGAATATTTTGCTTTATGAGACTGGTTGAAAAAACTTAAAATTTGCTCTGTTGGTAAAGAGTAAGAAGTTGCAATCCAGTAATTATAGTTAACAATTGTGTTTCCCAGTTTCCTTAAGAAAACCTCGTCAAGTTTTGAGACAATTTCATTACCATTAAATCGTTTATTACCTCTGAAAATACCGTGCCTATCTCGAATAGGAATATTCCCACCTTTCACTGTTCCTACTCCAACAGCAGCAAAAGATATCTCCTTAGGTACACTGACCTTGAATCCACCTTCAGTTTCTTCTGCGTCGGTGATAAGTAAAATATTTCCTGAAAACTCATTTTTATCAGTGCGCAGGTATTGCATTGCTTCCGAGATGGCCAAATTTAAGTTTGTGCCACCTCTGTTAACATTTAAGCTACGCAGGCCCTCAACTCTGGAATCTAATAACTCCATATCGGATGTAAAAGGGACCAATCTTTTAGTACTATCCGAAAAAACAATTATAGAGATCTGATGGCCAATGGCTTTTTTAATAAAATGACGAGCAAGAAAAATGGCTTTTTCAAAACGATTCGGTCGAACATCTTCAGTTAACATACTGCTGGAAGTATCCAACATAATAATGGTTTTTTGCTCTGGGATTTTTGCACTTAACTTTTCAGGCTTTCCTTGGAAATCTAAAAGACTTATGACTAGTAAAGAAAAACCTAAAAGATATAGCCCATGGGACAAAGTAAGGCGAGGCTTCTTCTTATAAAACCAATGGTCTTCAACCCATTTAAAAAATTGTTTAAAATTTCGTCTATACAAAATCGTATAAAAAACAACGAAACTTAGAACAAATGGTAAGTAAAAGCTCTTGTCTAAATTCATAAATATTCTTTTAACCTAAATCTTCTTACTAACTCTATCAAAACAAATAAAAGGACACCCCAGAAAAGATAATTAAAATAAATCTCTTCATAAACAACTTGTCCATTTGACTCGATTTCTGTTTTTTCTAAATTTTGTATATCTGTTAGTATCTCTTTAAGAGATTCTTCACTTTTGGCCACATAGGTTTTTCCTCCCGTTAAAGAAGAGATTTTTTCTAATGTCTTTATATCAATTGAGCCACCTGGAATAACTTGATATTGAGTGCCGAAAACACCATTGCCCACAGGGATTCTAGCACTATCGTCAGTACCAAGACCTATGGTGTAAACCTTTATCTTATACTCTTTGGCCAGTTCAGCAGCTTGCATAGGAGACATATTACCAACATTATTCACTCCATCTGTTAAAAGAATAATTACCTTGTTCTCAGTCTCTGTATCAATCGCTCGAGCAACCCCTAACCCGAGGGCATCACCAATATTTGTCCCTCCACCTAAATTTCCTACATTTATATCATCAATGATTTGATCAACGACCTGAGTGTCAGTTGTTAACGGAAGAAGAGTAAATACTTTTTCTGAAAACATAATAATGCCAATACGATCTGTTGGCCGCAATTTAATAAAATCTCTTATTTTTCTTTTTGCAACTTCAAGTCTATTGGGAGGAATATCATCAGCCAGCATTGAGCGAGAAACATCAACAACAAAGAAAATATCATTTACCTTAATTGAACTTGGTGTAAAGTCCAGGGGCTTCCTTGGCCCCATCAGGGCATAACCTAAAAAAAGCCAGCTAATTAACCCCACGATAAAGAGAATATATCTAATGCTTGATATAAATGAACTCTTTTTTAGTTTTGGTAAATGCAATTGAGTTTTTGATAAGATACGCCAATAATCCATTGACCAAAAAAAGGCTCCAATTAAACCAAAGATGAGAAAATAAGGAGTTCTGTATTCAATCATTGACTAATAACCTATCTTTTATCCTTTGCAATTCTTCTTTTACCTTTGTTTCATCTTGGGATGACCAAGATTTCTTGTACTGACATCTATTTATTTCTAAGAAAAAATTTTCAAAATCATTTTTATTTAAATCAAAAAGATTAATCCACTTTCGTCTCAGTTTATAGATTTTTTCAATATCATCTCTCCCCTCTGCCCTTGTAAGCAGTTTCTTTATTTCATCTTTTTGTCTCAATTCATCTGCTAGACGTTTTTCTAGCCTTCGTTTATTACTCAAAACAAATCTTATATAGGGAATAGAAAAAAGAAGAAACAAAATCAAATAAAGACCTACCAAGTATAAATATTTTCCATTGCGATTAGTCTTAAGAATTTCTTCAATTACCGAAAATCCTTTTATTTGTTCAATTTGCTGTAGTTCAAATTTAATGTTTTGAAATTTAATAGGGACGCTATCTGCTCCTATCTTTGCTTCTGTTTTTTCTAGGTCAAGGCCTCCAACAAGTGTTAATAGGGCCAGCCCTTTAATACTTTTCTTATCTTTACTTAAAGTTCTAATATTAGATAAATAAAGACTCTGGTTTAAAGTGTTGCTTTTAAACTCCGCCATAAAAATATCAAAAAACTGGAGCTTAATATCAGTTAAGTTCAACTCCCAATTTACAAGTAAACTGTCACCAATTAAGACTTTAGCTTCTTTATCCACGCTAAAGACCAACTCTGAAGAAAAAGAGCTCATACTAATAAAAAATACTGTTAACAAACTAAAGCATTTGCTTAACAAATAACTCGAGGTATCGATCTTTAACATTTAAATTTCTCACTCTTCCTTTAATTCTATTTTCTGATCTTTTTTCAATGAAATTTGTATTTTTATTAACAAACATCCCTTTTTTGAATTTATCTGTTGAATCAAAGCCAATAATGGAAAAAGGCCATTGATTTTGTTCATCTAAGGGCGATTGAATTCTAAAACCATGCATATTTTTTCTTATTAGTGTTTTATTCAACTCTGTAAAATCAGTGAATGAGCTAAAGTCACTAAGTAAAATCACTTCTTTATTTCTGGCCAAAAACATTTTAATTATTGAAATCTTTTTATTTGGAGAAATTTCATCCTTTGCATCATATTCATAGTTTATTTTTCCTCGACGAAGAAAACCAATAGATTCAAGTTTTGAAATCAAAGTAACAATTCCTTCCTTACCTGCCTTTGCTGGAAGTATGTATTCTCTATCGGCCCAAATGATCACTTTAACCTTGTCATTTGTTTCATTGGCCAACAAATATAGTAGGCAAGCAAGTTCTATAGATGCTTGTAATTTAGAAATGCCTTTATAACCCGTTAACATCGATAGAGTCATATCAATGATAACAACAATCTCAATATTGCGTTCTTCTTCGAAGGTTTTAATATAAGACTTGGAAGTTTTTGCAGATAATTTCCAATCTATAAATCGTACATCATCCCCATGGACATAGACTTGATGCTCTTTAAATTGAAGACCAGTACCTTTAAAATGGGATTTTAGCATTCCAATTGCATATGAATTGGAATTTTTAAATAGCTGGGTTTGAATTCCCGCAACAACTTTTTCAACTTCTTTAAGATTCATAAGTTAAACACATTGATTTGCAATTTTTAATGAAATTTGCTTAGCATCTAAGCGATCAACTATTGCTTCATATGATAAAATTATCCGGTGGCCTAGAACTTCTGGGATAATAGAGAGAATATCCTCTGGTGTTACATAATCTCTATCATTCATAAAGGCTTTAAATTTAGAAATTTTATAAAGCCAGATTCCTGCCCTGGGAGAAGCTCCTGCAAGGATAGCCCCACCAAAGTCAGAATGAAACAATTTAGAAGAAGGCCTAGTGCAGTGCACAATTGTCGTAATTAAATTCATTACCTTGTCATCAACGTAAATATTCTCAACTACTTTTTGCAACTCAAGTAATTCATTTTGATCAACAATGGGCTCAAGTGGCTTAAATCCATTTTTTCCTAAGGTAAGAATACTTTTTTCTGATTCGTAATCAGGATAATCAACACCTACTTTCATCATAAAACGATCGAGTTGTGCTTCGGGTAATTGGTATGTACCCTCTTGCTCAATTGGGTTTTGAGTCGCAAGAACAACAAAAGGAGAAGGTAATTTATGGCTCTTTTCACCAATGGTTACTTGCTTTTCGGCCATGGCCTCTAGCAATGCTGACTGAACTTTTGCTGGCGATCGATTAATTTCATCAGCAAGAAGTATTTGAGTAAATATAGGGCCTCTTTTAGTTTTAAACTCTTCTGTTTTCTGACTAAAAATCATTGTTCCAATTAAATCAGAGGGTAGTAAGTCCGGAGTAAATTGAACTCTTTTAAATTCGAGATCACAAAGCTTGCTCATAGTAGAAACACTTAAGGTTTTCCCCAATCCAGGCATTCCCTCAATAAGTAAATGTCCCTCACAAACAAGTGCGGCCAAAATCGACTCAAGCATATCATCCTGGCCAAAAACCATTTTTTTCGCTTCTTCTAGTGTTCTATGCATTTTATCTCTTAGCTCTTTTGACATAAAAAATTCCTCTTTCTACAAGTTTGTTGCCCTATTATTCTATAGCTAAGTATTGAAAAAGACTAGATTGAGAAGAAGTGTCTCGTCGCTGCGAGTTAAAGTGTTTTGTAATTTAGAAATTCTAATTTTTCACTCTCAACTTTTTGAAGTGCCTTATGATCTCCAGAGGCCAAGACTTTATAAAAAGAGCGCTTATTAATTGATACAGGTAGTAATTTTTTGTTAAAGATTGAGTACTTAATCTTAATTTCTGACTGTCTTACTTGCCTTCCATGAAAAGTTTTTGATTCTATCTGGGAAATATAGTTTTTTGATTTTCTTCGTAAATATTTTACTTGAATCGTTGTTGTCCCGATTGCACTCTTTTCAATAATCTTGATTAATTTGTTTGCTTTAAAATACAGAATATACTCATGTACTGACTTAAGAGAACTCATATCAGTTAAGCGATAGATATTATCTGAAATTTTCTC
>CAYGUN010000062.1:2897-11119 GCA_964353025.1 uncultured Bacteriovoracaceae bacterium | reverse complement strand
TGGCATCATTTGTAAGAAGGATAATTCTTTGTCTCACATCATAAAGAGAATGGAGATATTTCTCAACTGCTCCAATTACTCTTTTTTGCATATAATCGTTAACCATTCCTCTGACATCATCAAGGGTGTGAAAGAGAAATGGAGCTCTGTCATCATACAAAGGGGCGTAGATTTCATAGCCGAAAACATCGTGTTCCGAATCTGATGTGATTTGATTCGTCCCATGCACATAGCCAATTGTATCGAGCCCAATTCCTGTGGCTCCACTATTAAAACTCTGTAGTGTCGGAACCAGATAATTCATTTTGTCATAGTTAGTAGGAGCCCGAGACATATTAATGGCCCTATTGATGGAGTCCGCATTTATTGCTCCTCCTGTCTCAACTTCTGCAAAGTTTGCTCTGAAGGCTTCAAATTGATCCCTATCATATAGACCTTGCTTTGGCTCACTTGCAGCAGAAGTGTCATTCGGATCTATGATTTGAATTGATCCTGTACTATTCCTGTGATTTCTCATTTTTCCTGGTAAATACTCATAGAGGAGATTGGGAATACTAAATCTTACCTCTGAGCCATCAACCCATCCTCCGAGATAATCAGAAGGTGATTGGACCCAAAATGAATTTGAGAGAGGAATAGGGTCTCCAAAGTTATAAGTTCCAGGGCTATACTGAAGTCCAGAAATATAAGCATTGCTCCTGAAAGGTTCAGATGTTCTGGAGGTCACAATAATAGAGCCTTGAGATTTATTCTGATTATCGCCAAAAACCTCAAATAGGTGAGGTCCAATTCTTGCTCCAAATGGTTTAGCCGCTGCATAAGTGGTAAGTTTCACAAAGCCTGGGCCCGCAGGAGAGTTTGTTTGAAAAGGATTAAGCAGTCCAAAGAAGTTTGCTTCACCCTTAACAGCATAGTAAGTGAGAACAGCAGGATTTTTAGCAAAACCAATAGGGTAGCCTGGTATGGGTAGGGCCACTTTTGTAACAGAGCAATCCCCACTACTTGTTACCTTTCCTCCATCAGCCGTAGTTCCTGCAACTCCCCCCTTGGGAATAAAAGAGGTGTAAAAAGTAACCAAGTTAACTAACAGTGGCCTAAGATCTACATAGTATTTAGCTGATTCTTTTGGCATAAAAGTATAGCTTAATGAATCGAAACCTCCGTCCGCGATAAATTCTGTTGGAGATAGCTCTGTTAGGACAAATGATTCTTTCATTTCGTTATCAAAATCATTTCCTAGATTTCGATAGGCAGAATAAAAAGCTTTTACACTTCTTTCATAATGAGGGGTTGAGTCAGCCGTAAGATCAGTCAAGTCGCGAACACAATTACCCGCAACTTCACTATCTATTTTGCAGATCCCCTCAACAGCAGGAGTATTCATAATATGCTCAAGAGTTCGAATGCGAATCGCCAGTTCCAGGGCCTGGGGAAAAGCCCCTGTTCTATCAATAGCAATTTGAGGTGCTCCTGCAAAAGTACTACTTGCAGGATCTCCGTCTTTTTTTATGCCATAGGCCCAGTTAGTCGCTACTAAGAAATTAAGATCAGATCTCTCTGTACAGTTTTCAGCTTTTTTCTCAACCAGACGGTCGATAAAATTTTGAGTCGATTGATCAACACCAGGAAGGTTGGAAACTCCTATTTCAGGCAGACCGGGGATATTATACATTTTACAAATGTCTGGAACATCAGCTGATGGCGTCCCTGCATCGACAATATGGATACATACGGAGGGAAAATTAAATCTATCAGGACAACCTTCTCTTCCTGTTCCATCTGGATTAGGAGGGGTGAAGCATCTATCAAGGTTTGTTTTTTTCCCACCCATCATATAAAATTGAATTTTTCCATCATTTGGCTCTGCTAGACCGCTAACACTTTCACCAAATTGGTTATAACCGCCGTTTCCTTGGTCAAGGTTTTTGACTTCGTTGATAGAAAGGCTTCCTAGAACGTAGTATTTAAACATCCATTCTTTATAAACATTTCTCATCTCCCAATTAAGGTAGGCGATTTCTGATAATTGTCGGGCTTGAGTGGCTGCACCTGACCAAGCGGCAGCATCAACTGCATTTTGAAGATTAATTTTGGCCTTAACAAAGAGTCCAACGTTTACCAAGAAGGCCAGCATTGTAAGAATACTAAGCATAGAAACGCTAAAGAAGATCGTAAGTTGCCCTTTCTGGCGTAATTGTTTTTTCTTTTGCTTGTCCATTCTGACCATTATGGTGCCTGAGTGCCCCTACAGCTAGTGTTAGAGGGCATTTTGGCCATTTTGTTTCGCTTTAAGTCACTGAAACTGCATGTAGCTTCACCTCTCTATTTTGGTATGGGTCTTGAAGTAAGTCAAAGGTAAGTACCAAGGATGGTCGCGCACTTGGTTCAAGCAGAACGTATGCTCAAAGCGACGGGCCTCTCTTAGCGTAGCTTTTTTTCTTAGCTTTTTTACAGTCGTAAGTTCACGTCCCTGGACCCCGAAGGGGGTTCAGAGGCCCTTATTTGATGATTGACTGGAAAGCTCGGGAAAATTTTTAGTTCTATTTTAACAGGGCCAAGTGTGATTTAATGAGAAGGTGGAAATGAAGCAAGATTCGAAATTGTACAAATTAAAAAATCCAGCGATAAAATTCTATTGTGCTTTATGCAGATCTCCTAGGGAGATGCTCCATCGCAAGAACTTAACAACAAAGAATTATTTTCAGATTGTAGTCTTAAGTGTGACTTTAATTTGGGCCTTATTTTCTTTAATGGGCTTTAAGTCGCTCTTTCTTTTTTTTATCATTTGGAGTGGTTTTGAGTTTGTTAACAAACTGCTTTATCGCAAAGAGCTTCCTTGCCCACATTGTGGTTTTGATCCGACTTGGTATAAAAAAGATATCAAGTTAACTCGCAAGAGAGTAAAAGAGTTTTTTGATAATCAGCAATTAAATGCTGCAAGTGCAAATAATGGAACGCAAGGCAGTAAAAATTATCAAGCTGCGACTAGTTATAAAGAAGAAAAATTCCCAGAAACTTCAATATAGAAATAATTTTTCTTTTTTGCTTTTTTAATATGTTGAAAACTCAATAAGTTATACATCTCATCTTATATCTGTATTTGCTAAATAGTGGTCACAGAGGTACTAAAGAGTACTTTTTTGTAATTCAATTTAGATTTTTAAAGGAGAGAAAAAATGAGCGTAAACAAAGTTATTCTTCTTGGACGATTAGGACAAGATCCAGAATTAAAATATACTCCATCAGGATCTGGTGTTTGTAATTTTTCTGTTGCAACGAGTGAGAGCTGGACTGATAAGTCAGGGCAAAAACAAGAAAAAACTGAGTGGCATAGAATTGTTGTTTGGGGAAAGCTTGCTGAGCTTTGTAATCAATACCTCGCAAAAGGTAGACAAGTATTTGTTGAAGGAAAACTTCAAACAAGATCTTGGGATGATAAAGATGGCAACAAAAGATATACAACTGAAATTAATGCAGCAACTGTTCAGTTTATTGGTGGCCAAGCACAAGCTGGTGCTCCTGCTCAAACATCATCATACAATCAAGAATCTGCAGCTCCATCAGCTCAGCCAACTTATGAGAATATCGCAACAGATTCAAGTTTTGCAGCGGATGATATTCCTTTTTAGTATTTGAGTTTTTAAAATTTTGATAAAAAAAAAGCCGCTTTAAAAGCGGCTTTTTTTTTATGCTCGATATTCCCGAGGACTATCACTTCGTTTTTTTCTAAAATTTCCACCGCGACTATTACCGCCACTACGTGGACCTCTGCTGTCACCGCCTCTACTATCTCTTCTACGGCTATCACCACCACTTCTAGGGCCTCGTCTATCATCTCTTCTTCTTGGGCCACGTGAACTTCTCTCGTCATCACGTCCATCTTGAGCTTCAAGAGCACCTAGATCATCAATTTGCCTTAGTGTTTTATTAAAACTCCAGGTAAAGAATAGTCTCAATATTTCTTCACGGTTTAAGTCTTTAAAATCTTCTTGAAACATTCCAAAGCTTGAATCAATTTTAAAGTCATCTCCTTTTCCAAGGATAGCTTCTTTGAGAGTTTGCATTTTCTCAATTTCACCTTTTACTTTTCCTTTTTTGATTTCAGCGGCATCAGGAAGTTTAATCGGAGTTATTTCAGCTTTGGTAAGGTATTCAAGTCTCTTTAAATCACGTCTTTCAAAAGGAGTGATAAGAGTAATAGAAATACCTTTAGTACCAGCTCTGGCCGTTCTTCCAATTCTATGAACATAGTTTTCATTATTCCTTGGTATTCCAAGATTGATAACGTGAGTAATATCACTTACATCAATCCCACGAGCAGCAACATCAGTACAAACCAAGAGTCTATTTTTTTTCTTTTTAAAGGATAACATGGCCGCATCTCTTTGATATTGGCTTAAGTCACCATGCAGGGCCACTACATCCATTCCATGGCTACTAAGTTTATCGGCCACTTCTTGAGTTTCTCTCTTAGTTTCACAAAATGCGATACCATAGAAATTGCTTTCACATTCAATAATTCGAATGAGAGCTTCGTGGAAGAATTTACGTTTTACAACGCAAAATCTTTGGTCAATATTTTCATTACTTACAGTTTTCTTTTTCGTTTTTAGTACATAAGGAGAGTCAAAATCTCTTTCAATAAGACGTAGGATTTCTTTTGGCATAGTCGCTGAAAACATCCACGTTTTCTTGTTCTTATGTAGGGATTTAATGATTATTTCTACATCTTCCAAGAAGCCCATATTTAACATTTCATCAGCTTCATCAATAATAAGACTTTTAACTTCTGCTAGGTCTAAAATATTCTTATTAATCAAATCAATTGTTCTACCTGGAGTTCCAACTACGATATGAGGCCTTAATTTTTTAATATCTCTAATTTGCTTATCGTAAGAAACACCACCATAAATAGTAGCTGTTCTAAGTGGAAGGTATTTGGCAAATTTTTGAATTTCAGTACAGACCTGGTGAGCAAGCTCTCTAGTAGGTGCAAGAATAAAGGCCTGGATATTTTTGGAATCAAAATCAATTGCTTGAAGCAGAGGAATACCAAAAGCAGCGGTTTTCCCCGTTCCTGTTTGGGCCTGACCGACGAAATCTGCTTCGTAATCAAGTAATATAGGGATGGCCTTCTCTTGGATTTCTGTAGGTGTTTCATAACCAAGTTCTTTAATGGCCTTAAGTATTTGTTCGTTAATTTCGAATTCTGCAAATGTCACGTGAGCTCCAGTGTGAATAAATCTTCAAACAGGGTTCTACCTTATTTCTTGACAAAATGCGGCAAAATAAGAACCTAAATGTAATATTTATAGCAATTTAGGCCATTTTTATTCTTTGTTGAAGGTGCTATAACTGCGCAAATGCTAAATATTTCAAACTTAAAGAAAATTCAAGGCGGAGAGACTTTGTTCTCAAATGCCACTTTTCAAATCAATCCTGGAGAGAAGGTAGGGCTGGTTGGTCCTAATGGATCAGGGAAATCTACATTATTTAGGATCATAATAGGTGAGACTAGCTCAGATGAAGGACAGGTAAGTCTTTCTGCTCAAACTAGGATGGCCTATTTTTCTCAAAATGTGGGGGAGATGAAGGGAAAGTCTGCTTTGGCCGAAGTGGTTGAAGGTGATGACAAAATTAGGGTTTTGCAAGAGCAGTTAAAAGAGTACGAAGACAAGCTAGCTGACTATGAGAATATAACTGAAGATGAGATGAATGATATCCTAGTTAAAATGGGAGATGTCCAAAGTGAATTTGAAAAGCGCGGAGGCTATGATGTTGAGGTTAGGGCCGCTGAAATCTTAACAGGTCTTGGGATTCACCCAGGCGATCATCAGAAAGAGACGGGCTCTTTTAGTGGTGGTTGGAAAATGAGAATCGCCCTGGCCAAAGTTTTGGTGAAAAAACCTGACCTTATACTAATGGATGAGCCAACAAACTACTTAGATATGGAAACAATTCTTTGGTTAGAAGAGTGGCTTAAAAATTATGACGGTTCAGTATTCATGACTACTCACGACCGTGATTTTATGAATAATGTCTGCAAAAAAACAGTGGAAATTTTCAATCGTAAGATTACCGTGTACTCTGGAAATTATGATTATTATGAAGAAGAGAAAGAAATAAGACTTAAGCAAATAAGGGCAGAGCACTCTCGCCAACAGGATATGTTAGCAAAGGAAGAGGACTTTATTGCTAAATTTAAGGCACGTGCTTCTCATGCGGCCCAAGTCCAGTCTCGAGTAAAGAAATTAGATAAAATAGATAGAATTGAACTCCCTCCTGAAGAGCAGGAAATTAGCTTTGAGTTTTCTCAACCTCCAAGAGGTGGGGATGATGTTGTTAATATTCAAAACCTTTCTAAGTCTTGGGATAACAAAAAGGTATTTGAAAATTTAAATGCCGTCATTAAAAGATCAGATAAAATAGCAGTGGTTGGAGTTAATGGGGCCGGTAAATCGACTCTTTTAAAAGTAATAACCAGGCAAACAGAACCCACTGCTGGAGAAGCAAGCTTAGGCCCTAGTATAAAGATGGGATATTTCAGCCAATACTCTTTGGATGTTTTAAGGCCAGAGAATACGGTGGTTGATGAATTAAGAACCTATCTCAAGGATGCAAGCGATGGGTACTTACGTAACTTACTGGCAGCTTTCTTGTTTCGTGGAGAAGATGTTGAAAAAAAGGTTAAGTATTTATCTGGAGGAGAAAAAAGTCGTTTAATCATGGCAGGAATTCTCTCTCAAGGAAATAACTTACTTGTATTAGATGAGCCTACCAACCACTTGGATATTAAATCCCGTGAAATACTTTTGGATGCGCTTAAGAAATATGAAGGAACCATTATTCTAGTAAGTCACGATAGACATTTCTTGCACCAATTGGCCCAGAAAGTTTATGAGGTAGATAGAGGGCATATCCAAATTTATCCTGGAAATTATAAGTATTATTTAGAAAAGAAATCACAATAGCTTAATCAAAGTGGCCAAAACTCCTAAGGATATAGCATTCATCATTCCTAGTTTAATAGTAAGGTTGGATTCCATTTTTTCAATTCTATTTTCAAGCCTTGTTATTTCACTTTCAATCTTATTTTCAAGTCTCGCTACTTCACTTTCAATTTTATTCTCAAGTCTCGCAATTTCACTTTCAAACCTGTGCTCAAACTTAAATATTCCATACTCAAGGCCTTTGAAATCTTCTTTGTTTGCAAAATAGTCTTCTGTCATAATAATAGGTACCTTGATAATCTCTTGGGCTTGTTTTTCACTAAAGCCTGCTTTTTTAAGGTTTTGTGTTAACTCAACTATATTTCTCATATCGTCTCCTTTAGTTGATGGCCTTAGTTGCAAAAGCCGGTAAAGTTTTTTTATTTTAACTCATTGAAATAATGTACAAAAAAGAGTTATTTGAGAAAAAAATTAACCGATAAGCTAGATTAGGTAGGTCCATGACAAGAGTTAAAGATAAAACATTTAAACGAACTTATTTCTCAGTAAGTTTTGAACTTATTGTTACGGGTAATACTCTACCCTTTGATCTGTATGTGAATTCTTCCTTGAATAAAAAAACTCATTTTGTAAGAGTTTTTCCTAAAGGAGAACCTTTAACAGCGGAAGATGTGAAAGAGTTTAAAGGGAAGTACCCAACATTGTATGTGCCAGAGTCTCAGCGAAATATCTATATGCAGTCTCTAGTTAAGAGTCGGAGCTTTTCAGACCAACAGAAAACAGAAGTAGTTAAGCAGTCTGCCATTGAATACCTCGATCGTCTTTTTGAACTAGAGAGAGAGTTTAGCACTGAAGTATTAGTTGAAACTCTTGAAGGTTGTCGTGAAGTGGTTGAGAATATGGTGGATGTAGTTGAAGACTATGGCCTTGATGGTCTTCAGAATCTAATTGGCAGTTTAAGTTTTCATGATTTTTATACTTACGATCACTCCATTAATGTTTCCATGTATTGTATCGCTATTTATAAAATGCTCCATCCCAATGGAGAGCGAACAGAGATGATGAATGCAGGGCTTGGTGGGTTGCTCCATGACCTAGGAAAAATTAAGGTACCTACTGAAATTCTTAATAATCCAGGCAAATTAACTGATGAGCAATTTGGAATTATTAAAAAGCACCCCGATTTTGGATTGAACCTTATCCAGGAAGGTGAAGCCAACTTATCTTCTGATATTGATTTAGAAAAAATTAAAAGAGTCGTTCATGAGCACC
>CAYGUN010000062.1:0-2797 GCA_964353025.1 uncultured Bacteriovoracaceae bacterium | reverse complement strand
AACTTATCTTCTGATATTGATTTAGAAAAAATTAAAAGAGTCGTTCATGAGCACCATGAGAATTGGAATGGAACAGGCTATCCGCAAAAACTTAAGGAAGAAGAAATCAGTGAGCTCTCTCGAATTTGTGCTATTGCTGATTTTTTTGATGCGATCACGACGAAGAGATCTTATTCCGATGTTATGGATATTGATGCTGCCATAAAAATTATGGCAAAGACCAGGGCAATCAAGCTTGATCCTAAAATGTTTGATGTCTTTGCTCTTCAGTTTAAAAAATATATAACTAAAGAAAAGCTAGATTTTAAAATGGCAGATGATTTTGATTCAGAAAAACCTTATACGAAATTTCCTCTTATTCCGGTAGATTCCAAGCAAGAAGTTAATTTCGTGGATGAAGGTGGGAAAAAGCGCAAGTCAACTAAGGTCAGTATGTTTGGTCCGAAGAAAAAAAAAGCTAGTTAAATATCTAATGTCTTAATTAAAGTCTCAACTTGCTCTTTTGTGTTAAACAAATGAAATGAAAGTCTTACATTTCCTTGTCGCACACTTACATCAATAAGGTTGTGCTTGAAATCTCTTTCTAGCTTTACTGAGTCAATATTTTTTCCCTTAAGACAGACGATATTGGCCATATGGTCTTTTGGAGTAATAAGTTCAAATTTTTTACCAGGAAAGTTTTCGAGAAAATAATCTCTTAGTGAATGATTATGTTTTTGGATTTCTTCAAGACCAATGAAATCTAAAAGTTCTAGGCTCGCCTCAAGACAAGAGTTCACTAGCATATTTGGCGTTTGGCCTCGATCAAATTTTCGAGCACCGACTAGTGTTTGTGTTGTGTAATTGAGTAAATCATAAACATTTTTTGAATTAGCAGATGTTATCCAATTCGCATTTTGATGAGTGAGAGTTGATAATGCTTTATCACTAAAATAGGCAAAAGCACTTCCGTAAGGGCCCAGCATCCACTTATAGCATGAACAAGCTAAGACATCGATGTATTGCAATTCTTCAGGAGTTATAGGCATTCCACCAAGAGATTGAGTGGCATCAACAACAAAGAGTATGTCTCTTTCTTTAAGCATTTTTCCCATTTCTAATATATTAACTCTTTTTCCCGTATCAAAAGTGACATGAGAAATATTAAAAACTTTGGTATTTGTTGGTAGGTTTTTTTCAAGCCATTTTGCATCAGGCAAGCTGTGCTCTAGAAGTTGAAGTTTAGTACCTTTATTTTTTTCCAGTAACATCCAAGGGAGAATGTCAGATGGGTAATCATTTTGAATACAAGAGACAATATCCCCTGATTCAAAAGGGAAACCGTTGGCGACTAAATTGATGATGTCGCTAGTGGAAGTTTGTAAGGCAATATTATCTTCATTAGTCGCAAGTAGTTTTGAAATTTGTTTTCTGATTCGATCAGGAATCCCCATCCATGTATTGTAAGCATAGAAAGAAGGATCTAGTTCTTTAAACAAAGCATTGGATACTTTTTGCTTGGCCAGGTAAGGACTAGGCCCAAAATAAGCCGAGTTAAAATAAAGCGTATCAATATGAGCAAATTCTTTGCGAATTCTTTCTTGAGCTTCAGCTTTCATGATTAACTCTTATTTCTTAGATTTTTCTGTTTTTGTTGCCGCAGATTCAACTTGTTTTGCTTTGGCTTCTTCTGCATCTCTATTAAGAACTGGAGCAGCAGGAGCCTCGTTATCAAAGATTGATTCTTGAGCTTTATTTGAAGTTATAGTTGTTAAGATAATAGAGTTGGCCATAAAGGCAATCGCAAGAAAAGTCGTAAGTTTGGTGAAGAAGTTTCCTTTTCCGCCAGAAGAGAAAACGGCTTGCGAAGCGCCTGAACCACCCATGACAGCTCCAACTTCAGCTCCCTTTCCAAATTGAAGTAAAACAACAACGGTAAGAAGTATGCAAATAATAACATGTAAAATAATTAAACCAGTGATCATAATTAATTCCTTGTAGATTCTTTTAATATCAAAGTTTTAGGCAGATGCCTAGATTAAATTTGATGCACATTGACACAGTTGAATATAATCTGCTGCTGCAAGGCTTGCTCCGCCCACTAGTGCACCATCAATATCTTCTTGTGCTAATAACTCTTCAATATTACTAGGCTTTACACTTCCACCATAGAGAAGAGGTATCTTCTCTCCGTTTGTGGGAAAAGAGTCTTTTAATTGTACTCTGACAAAATGATGGGCTTCTTGTGCTTGCTCTGGAGTTGCGGTTTGCCCTGTTCCAATGGCCCAGACAGGCTCATAAGCAACTATAAATTTATTTTTATCTGAAAGGATAATTCCTTTGAGTGCTTCTCTGATTTGCTCTTCAAGTACCACGAAAGTTTTATCATCATTGCGCTCCTCAAGGCTTTCACCTATACAATAAATAACATCAAGGCCAGCTTCAAAAGCCGCTGCTACTTTTTTGCCCAAGAGCATATTATTTTCTTTAAATTGTGCTCTTCTTTCAGAATGTCCAATAATAGTGAACGTAGCACCAAGTTCTTTAATGGCCGTAGGGGAGATTTCTCCAGTATAAGCACCATTCTGGTAAAGTGAAGAGTTTTGAGAGCCAACTTTAATACGAGATGTTTTTGCAATTAAAGGGGCTATGTGAATAGATTGTGGTGCTATCCACGTTTCACATTTGAACTGACTCGTTCCAGAGAATTGTTCTACAAAATGAGTTATTTCTCGAAGAGACTGATTCATCTTCCAATTACCAACAATATATTTCATTAGTTTACTCCAAACTTGAGAGCTTGAATTCCTGGAAGCTC
>CAYGUN010000061.1:0-11195 GCA_964353025.1 uncultured Bacteriovoracaceae bacterium | reverse complement strand
TTTACCAACATTTTAATAGAGCAGTTTAAAAGTTTTACGGACTGCAAAATAAACAAACTCACCTCGCCAATCCCACCTAAAAGTTCTATAAAGTTCCACAGAAGTTCTACAGGCCCCCTTTTGGGCACTTAACCTATCGGAATTATTGACAATGCCAGAACTACCCGAAGTATAAACAACCTCTTTTTAACCTCAACAAAAACAACACTTTACGAATGATTTCAAGTCTTTAAATCTTCTTCTGGTTCATTTCTTTTCATCTTATTTCACACCATTTCATGATTTGCGGCGGAATCGGCGGAATGGCGGCGGAATGAGGATTCTTAAAACTGAGGGCACAGTTTTTCTGCACCCTCAAAGGTTTTCTTATTTTTCTACAAGACTTCCTTCTTTAAACTTTACACCTTTGCTCACTTTAAACTCTGAGTAATGTGAATTTAAAATCTTGGTAATTGAAGCATCCCCTGCTTTTTCTTTCTTACAATCCACTCCTTTTTCTGGTGTTCCACTACATTTCGAACGATAAATATAAACCTTATCGCCTACATTGAGTTGCTCACCCCAATTACAAACATAGCCTGTTTGATCATCAACTTTCATGACCACACTTCCTTTCATTGAGGTATGGCCACAACTAACTAAAACAAGAGCAAGTACTCCTAAAGATAAAAATTTCATCTACGACCTCCTTCGGTTGTTATTCTATTAAGAATCTATTTTTTTTGGCCCACCACAACTGGGCATTGATACTGACTCATAAGGGTTTTTCGTTTCTTTTGATTTTGAAATATTTTGAATCCAGTATTTCTTAACCATCGGACAATAATAGCCTTGGTAATTTTTATTTGGCGCATGCTTATCTATTACAATAAGTAAGGCATGCGAGACTGTGCCAAAAGCTGTTTTGTTGGATTCTAAGTCAGAGCTATCTACCATCTCACTAAGTTTTTTCTTCGAAAAACTTAAAGTTTTTGCAATCTTCTTATCTTTAATACTCTCAATTGACTTTGCCAGCTCTTTTGCTTGCTTTTGAACTTTGGCATTGTCATTTTCAAAGAAGGCCTGGTGTAGTGATTCATAATTTTTTAAAACAATACTAAGTTGCTCTCCCTCCTTTGCTTGGATATTTGTTAATGCCAATAAAAATACAATTAAAATTGCTTTCATGAATTTTCTCCTTCTTGTTTAACTTCTTTTTCTTGTATGTAACTAAAAATGACTGGTACTACGAATAGAGAGATAAGCTCAATGCCCATACCTCCCAATGCTGGGATCGCCATAGGACGCATGACCTCACTCCCCTGGCCTGTTGCCCACATAACAGGCAAAAGTGCAACGACAGTTGTGGTGGTGGTCATAACCAGTGGCCGAATTCTTCTGCAACCTGCTTCACAAATTGTCGCTTTAAGCTCGCTCCAATTTTTAGGCTTATGATCTTTCATCGCCTGTTTAAGAAAGGTCATCATCACAACACCGTCATCAACAGCGATTCCAAATAAGGCAATAAAGCCAACCCAGACAGCTACAGAAGTATTTACACCAACTATCCATAAAAGAATGAGTCCTCCAGCTGCGGCAATAGGAACTGCTGTAAAGACGATGGCACTTAAAGCAAAAGATCGAAAACCAAAGTAAATAATAAGAAGGTTGATGAAAAGGGAGAGAGGAATAAGCATCATCAGTCTTTTTGTTGCTCTTGCCTGGTTTTCAAACTGTCCGGCCCACGCAATTGAGTAACCTGCGGGAAGAGGAACCTCTTTATTGACTGCCTTTTTGGCCTCTTCGACAAAACCAATAAGATCTCTATCTCTAACATTGAGTTGAACCGTTGCTCTTAAGAGTCCATTTTCTGACTGAATCATGGCAGGTCCTATAGTCACATTGATTTTTGCTAGCTGACTTATAGGAATATGCTGGCCTGTTGGAGTGGCCACTAAAACTTTTTTAAGCTCATCTAGGCGATCTCTTAGTTCTTTTTTGTAACGGACTCGAATAGGATATCTTTCACGACCTTCATACATTTGATCAATTCTCATTCCACCTACGGCCGTTTGAATAATGGCATTAATATCTCCTGTGTTAACTCCATATCTGCTTGCAGCAACTCGATCAATTTCAAATTCAATATAAGGTTTCCCATTAATTTGTTCAGCATATATACCGTAAGCACCTTCAACTTTTTCAAGAACCTGGGCCACGTGGGCACCAATCTCTTCCAGTTTTTTAAGATCTGAACCAAATATCTTTGCTGCCACTTGAGTTTTAATGCCTGTGGAAATCATTCCTATTCGAGTCTGGATGGGAAAATCCCAGGCATTAACAACCCCAGGGATTTGTACCATTTGATCAAGTTCACTCATAATATCATTAATACTAGTTCCCCAGGGCCACTCAGACTTTGGTTTAAGCGTGATAATCGTCTCAAACATAGAAACTGGTGCAGGATCAAGACTGGTATCGGCCCGACCCAATTTTCCAACAGAGTGCTCAACTAAAGGATGCGTTTTTATAATTTTATCGGTGTATGAGAGAAGCTCTCGCGCCTTTGTTATACTGACATCTGGAGTTGTCACTGGCATATAGAGAATATCTCCCTCATTAAGAGAGGGCATAAACTCTTTTCCTAATTGAGTAAAAGCAATCGCCCCAGCTAAACAGGCAATGACGGGCGCAGCAATAAATTTCTTACGATGCTCAAGTATCCAGTTCAAAAGTGGTTTATAAATATCAACAATTTTTTTACTAACTTTATTTTTTTCAATTGGTTTAAGCTCGCCTTTAAGCATAAAAATAGACAATACTGGCGTTAAGACAATGGCCACAAAAACAGCACCCAACATAGCAAGAGTTTTCGCCCAGGCCAGAGGAACAAAAAGTTTTCCTTCAGAGCCTTCAAGAGCAAAAACGGGAATAAAGGTTATGATGGTTGTTAAGACTGCAGTCAAAATCGCCGGGCCTATTTCCTTGGCCGAATTCATGATGATTTTGACTCTCTGCTCACCTTTACTTTGAGGATTTTCAGCTAAATGGGAATAAATATTTTCAGTCATAATAATGCCCATATCCACCATGGAACCAATGGCGATAACAAGGCCTGATAAACTCATGATATTGGAATCAATTCCCAAAAAATGCATGAGAATAAAACTGATCCCTACTCCAAAAGGCAGAGTTAAACTCACTAGGATTGATGCTTTAAAATGAAGAAGGAAAGCTAAGATAACAAACATGGTAATAATAATTTCTTGGCCTAAAGCACTGTAGACTGTGCCAATGGTTTTCTCTACTAAGATCGAGCGATCATAAAAAGGAACAATTTCAACTCCCTTGGGTAGTCCACCTTTTATTTCATCCAGCTTTAACTTGACTCTTTCAATCACATCCTTAGGGTTTTCCCCAAAGCGCATCGTCACTATTCCACCAACTGTTTCTTGTCCATCCTTATCCAGAGCTCCTCTTCTAAAAGCAGGTCCTATCTGTACACTTGCAACATCTTTAACTCGGATAGGAGTGCCCTCTTTTACCGCAACAACAACTTCTTCAATATCACTAATTGTTTTAAAAAAACCGATCCCGCGAACAATCATTTCCCGATCGCCTTCTTCAATGACCTCGGCCCCTACATCGATATTAGAATTTTTTATAGCTTTGATAATAAGTGGAAAATGGATATCAAAAGCAAAGATTTTATTGGGATCAACTTCAATTTGATATTCTTTAACAAATCCCCCAATACTGGCCACCTCAGAAACTCCCTGAGTGGATTGTAAAAGATAGCGCACGTAAAAGTCTTGAATAGATCTTAGTTCTTGCAGTGATTTGGGGTGATCATTATCTTTTGTATTTTCAATCGTATACCAAAAAATTTGCCCCAGTCCTGTGGCATCAGGCCCTATCGTGGGAACAACTCCAGCAGGTAAAGAACTCGTTGCAGTGGAAAGCTTTTCCAAGACACGACTTCTAGACCAATAGAAGTCTATATCTTCTTTAAAAATAATATAAACAGTAGAGAAACCAAAAGCACTAGTTCCCCTCACTCTATCAATTCCAGGAATCCCTTGCAGAAGAATAGAAAGAGGGTAAGTCACTTGCTCTTCAATATCCTTGGGTGACCTTCCGGCCCATTCGGTAAAAACGATTTGCTGGTTTTCACCAATATCGGGAATGGCATCAACTCGAGCATTAATTAAAGCAAAGATAGAGCCTATAGCAAGCACGGCAAAGCCTATGACGACAAAAACTCTATACTTTATGGAAAATTCTATTAATTTATGAACCATGATTTATTCCTTTAGTGTTGGTGTCCGCTAGAGACTTTTTCACCTTCATAGCCACCAAAAAGTTGTGCCTGGGCGTCCAAGAGAAAGTTTCCTTCAATCACAACTTTCTCACCTTCAACAAGTCCTTTTTTAACTTCCACATAGCCTTGAGACTCAAACCCGGTATGAACTATTTTTGCTTGGTATTTATTTTTGCCAACCTCTAGCCACACAACCTTTCTTTTACCTGTATCAATAATCGCGGTTCTTGGAATAACAAGTGGCATACCTTCTAACTCAAGTGAGACTGAGGCGGTTGCCACCATTCCTGGTCTAAGCTTTCCATCTTTATTTTGTAATGTTGTTCTAATTTTGAGGGTTCTTGTTTTCGGATCAAGAACCGGGTTAATAAAATCTATTTCCCCACTCCATATTTCTCCTGGATAAGCACTAAACTGAAACTGCGCATTCTGTCCTATCCCAACTAATGCAGAGTCATGTTCATAAACATCCATCTCAACCCAAATGGATGAAAGATCCACCAAATTAAAAAAGCTCTCTCCTTCTTTGAAATATTTCCCTTTAATAGCATTTTTCTTTTCTACAATACCAGTGACGGGAGAATGAATAGTGATTTCACGAGGAACCTTATTATCCTTTGCCCAAGTCTCAAGCTGGGACTCCCAAACACCCCAAAGCTTCATTCTCTGTATGCTTTGTTCATAAAGATCTTTAAACTCTTTATTATTTTTATTATTGAGAAAGTTCTTTCTTGCAATGAGATACTCCTCTCCTCCTGTAAGTAAAATAGGACTATAGAGCTTAACAACTGGATCACCTCTTTTAACAAATGCCCCAGTTGATTGCACAAAAACTTTTTCCACTCGCCCCGCTACTCGTGCAGGGATATTGGATTCTTTTTCTTCAGATTTCAAAAGGGTTCCCAAAAGTCTTATTTTCTTTTGCATCTTCATGGTTGTGACCGGAAAAAGGTCGGCCCTGAAGTGCTGAACTTGAGATTTTCTAAGCCTAACCTTGGCCACGACTTCCATTGGAGTTGGCCCTCCCTCTTTTTTTAACATTGGTGTTCCATCAAGTGGGCACTCACCTGGAGCTTCGCTGGTTACATCTGGACTTGATTCACAGTAATAAACATCTATTTGCTTATTCATCGAAGTTTGCTCGTGAACAGAGTGATCTTCTTCTTCGTGCTCAATTTCAATTTTAGATAACCCCATGCCACATATAGGACATTGGCCAGGTTCTTTTTGTCTTATTTTAGGGTGCATCGAGCAAGTATAGTAAGTCTCTATTTTTGCCTTACTCTTGCCACTGGCCGAATGTCCCTCATGCTCAGAGCTATTTTTGCTGCATGAAACTGACAACACAATTGCTAGCGTTAATAATAATATCCATTTCATTTTAAATCCCCCACTTTGAGATCATCACCTTTTAAGAAAAGGTAATTAAGTTTTTTATTTTTTAAATTTGCGATTAAGTTGACTTCATTTAAAAGTTGGTTTTGATACTGAAGTTCAGCACGAAGAAGCTCTAAGTAATCAGACCCACCTCGCGAATAAGACTTGGCAGTTATATCTCTTGAGCTTTTTGCATATTTAAGAGTTTCTTTTTGGATAATTGAAAGCTGATTACTCACATCTTTTATATCATTTTCCATTTTACTTAAGTTACTGGATTTAGTTAAAAGATAGTTTCTATATTTTTTCTCTACAGCAATTTTTTCAAAAACAGCATCTTTTCTGTCTGCATAACGAGATGAACTAGTGGGTATGGGAAAAGAAATACTGGCACCCACAAAATCTCCCAGTCCATCCATATCATTTCTCTTGGTATAGGTGACTCCTAAAGTGATATCTGGAAATATATTTCTGGTCTGAGCAGAAAGCTTCAAATCACTTGCTCTGAGTTTATGCTTGAGTGATTTTTCTTTGAAGTCACTTTCATCATTAGATTGATTCCAATTATCTAAGTGCTTCCACGGGATAGTCTTGATTTCAATATCTAATTTCTTGTTACTACTTAACAGTGATGTTAATTGATACTGCAGAGAATCTTGATCAAAATTATTCCTATCAATTTGAGCACGCAGTTCACTTTGCCTTATTTGTATATCGAGCACCCCTTGCTGAGGAACTTTACCCGTTGAGTAGAGTTTTTTAGTAATTTTCAAATTACTTCTTACCCACGCTAAATTCTCTTTAAGAATTTTTAATTCTCTGACTAATTTTTCTTTTTCAACACCAATTGCCCAAATCATTTTTGCAAATTCACGCTTAAGTTGTTTAGTATCAGCGAGATGGGCCCTTGAATTCTCTTTACCCGATTCTTGAAGTTTACCAAACTTGCCTGTAAAAGAGACTTGTTGGGATAGACCAAACTGAATTCCTGTCATCATAGATTCGCTCTGGCTGAGAGAATCTTTAGGGAAATTCATAGCAGATACTGAAAGCTTAGGATCTCCCCAGCTTCCGGCTTTTCTGGCCTTCTGAAGCATCGATTTGGTATTGTTTAGCTCTGCTTGAACTAAATCATGCTGCTCAAGCGTGCCTATCAATTCAGAGAAGCTTTCTGCCAAAGCGCTTTGCTGTATAAATGTCAAAACTAATAAAGTTCTTAAAATACCTTGCATAACATCACCTTAAATAAAGGTTTTTAAATAAAACAAAATGTTACGGGTATTTTCTAAATGAGAAATTGCTCGTGAGACAGATAAATTTTAAGCTGTGACTTATGCTGTAAAAGATGAGCATCTGGAATTTTTCGTCTGTATCTATAATTGAGGATAGCTAATTTTGTTATGGAGAAAAGAGGAAATTCTTGAGAGAAAACGATTTTAATTGAAAGCTCTAGCGTATCTTTAAAAGTAGCACTACTTGAACCGAATTCATGGAAACACACACCATTAACCTCTCCCATGCAATCGGAAGTCTTCTTCTTCTCTTTTTCTTTGCTTTTACTTGGGCAGCAATCATGTTTGGTGCTCTTACTTTTTGTACTGGTTTCTTGAAGTGAACAACTAGCACCACAGCTTAAGGCCAATACTTGAGTACTGGTGAAGCTGAAAATTGTTAAAATCAATAAAATTTTATTCATCATTTTAATATTACCACAATTTTATACGGCCCGCAAAAACAGACACTTTTACTTCTTATTAGTTATACTAACTGCCTATCGGATATATGGCCAATAACATATAGCATGATAAAACTCATGAAAATTTATGATAAAAAGACTCTTTGGCCCACAATATGTTAAGGAGTATATAATCTTTCAAAAAGGAACTTCGTATGGATACATGCAAACATAAACATCATCATAAAAAACCTAGCACAGAAATCAAGGATGCTCTCTACACCTGTCCTATGCACCCTGAAATCAAACAAGTTGGCCCTGGCAGTTGTCCTAAGTGTGGAATGGCCTTAGAACCAATAATTGCGACTGAAGATGATAAAACTGAACTTAATGATATGAGCCGTAGATTTTGGTTAGCAAGCGTATTTACCATACCACTTTTTATCATTGCAATGGGAGATATGCTGCCAGGACATCCCATCTCAAGTTTTCTTTCGCCAAAATGGAAAGTCATGCTTGAGCTCATCTTAGCAACACCAGTTTGTCTATGGTCAGCGTGGCCCTTTTATGAACGTGCTATAAACTCAATAGTGAATAAAAGTCTTAATATGTTCACTCTTATTGGCCTTGGGGTAAGTGTTTCTTATCTCTACAGTCTATTGGCCGCCCTCTTCCCTCAATGGTTTCCACAGTCCTTTGTCGATAGTCAAGGCCACGTTGCAGTTTACTTTGAAGCAGCTGGCGTTATCGTGACTTTGATACTCCTAGGGCAAGTCCTAGAGTTGCGTGCTCGAAGCCAAACCAATGAAGCGGTCAAAAAATTATTAGGCTTAGCTGCTAAGACTGCCAAAAGAATAAATGCCGATGGAACTGAGGAAGATGTGGACTTAGAAGAAGTTCAAATTGGTGACAAATTAAGAGTTAGGCCAGGTGAGAAAATTCCGGTTGATGGAATTGTCATTGAAGGCCAAAGTTTTGTTGATGAATCTATGGTCACAGGTGAGCCAGTTCCAGTTGAAAAAACTAAAGATATTAAAGTCGTGGGTGCTACCATTAATGGCACTGGAAGCTTTATTATGAAGGCGCAAAAAATTGGGCCTGATACTCTACTGTCTCAAATTGTTCATATGGTGGCCGAAGCGCAAAGAAGTAAAGCTCCTATTCAAAAACTGGCCGATATCATCGCCAGTTATTTTGTTCCTACTGTTATTTTAATCTCGATTATCACTTTTATTGTTTGGGCGATTTGGGGACCGCAACCATCTATGGTCTACGCCATGATAAATGCAGTTGCTGTTCTTATCATTGCTTGTCCTTGTGCCTTAGGGCTTGCGACTCCTATGTCTATTATGGTTGCCACAGGTAAGGGTGCCTCTCTGGGAGTTTTATTTAAAAATGCTGAGGCCATCGAAGTCATGCGCAAAGTAGATACACTTATAGTTGATAAAACTGGAACCTTAACCGAAGGCAGACCCAAGCTTGTTACTATAGTCTCCAAGACCGATATGAATGAAGATAAAATCTTAGAATTTGCGGCCTCCCTTGAAACAGGCAGTGAGCACCCATTGGCCGAAGCTATTGTTAAAGGAGCAAAGGAGAAAGGAGTAAAACTCATTCAGGCACAAAATTTTCAATCCATTACAGGTAAAGGTGTTCAAGGAAAAATTCAAGATCATGAAATTGCTCTTGGTAACAAAGCTCTGATGGAGAGTTTAAGTATTTCGCTTGAAGATATTATAAAAGATGTTGAATCCTTACGCTCCCAAGGACAAACCGTTATGTTTTTGGCCGTTGATAAAAAACTGGCCGGATATATTGGAGTGGCCGCCCCTATTAAAGAATCTACTCATGAGGCGATTAAAGAGCTACATAAAGAAGGTTTAAAGATTGTCATGCTTACTGGTGACAGTCATTCCACTGCAAAAGCTGTGGCCGACCAGCTAGGTATAGATGAAATTATTGCTGAAGTTTTACCCGAGCAAAAAGTAGAAGCTGTGAAAAAACTTATTAGCGATGGACATATTGTCGCCATGGCCGGTGATGGAATAAACGATGCTCCAGCTCTGGCCCATGCCCATGTGGGAATTGCCATGGGAACAGGAACTGATGTTGCCATGGAAAGCGCTGGTGTCACCTTAGTTAAAGGTGATCTCAGAGGAATAGTGCGAGCTAAAAGATTAAGTGACGCTACCATGAGTAATATTAAGCAAAACCTCTTCTTTGCTTTCTTTTACAACTTCGCAGGTATTCCTATTGCAGCAGGTGTGCTCTATCCACATTTTGGTATTTTACTTAATCCCATGATTGCTGCATTGGCCATGAGCTTAAGCTCGGTTTCAGTTATTGGAAATTCTATTCGACTTAAAAAGAAAATTATCTAAAAAAGAAACAATATGTCACATGCATCACACTCCCATGAAGCAGAGTCAGAATTTATAAAAACTTAGTAACAGATGTATGAATAAAATAGCCTACACCCAGTAAGACTATTCCACTCACATAACATCCCCAAAAGTTTAGATTCAATTTATCTGCTAATAAAAATGGAACAAAAAATAACAATGATATTGGTATTGCGACAAATACACTTTTTGCATACTCTACCGATTGTTTTGAGTCCCCCCACTCCAAGTGTGAAAAGGCCAAGGCGATTAAGGTAGTAATAGGCAGGGCCGTTATAAACCCTGCCAAACCTATTTTCTTACCTGATAGCCATGAAACAAAACTAATCAAAATTGAAGCTACAATTACTTTTCCTATGGCCATTCCCATTATTATTTCCCCGTAAAGTTAGCAGCTATAAATTCACCATCAAGCTTTAAGAATATATAAAGTGTTTTCCCCTTTATTCCTTTCTCATTTGTGAATGTAACCAGCCATTCTTTTTTATCTTTAATTTCAGCAGAAGCTCGTATTGCTTCATTCCATGATGCATTTACTTTTTCTTGAAATGCTAAAACTCTGATTTTGTCTCGAGCTATTTTTTCAGCTTCCTTTTCACCAATTATTTTGGATTTTTTTACTGAACCATGTCCATGTCCTCCGCTGCCGTGGCTATGTCCATGCCCAGTGCCTGCGTAAGTAATGCTCGTTAAAGAAAGTATCATTAAAAATACTAATGTTTTCATAAATTCTCCTTATAAATTATCATGTTGTTGTTTTTCTATTTTTGGTTCTTCTAACTTAAGATGATGATGAATATGATTATCTTCACTAAATCCAAACTCATCTGGATTAGATGTATGAAGATAGCCATGCAACTGCATTAATAAAAGCATGAAACCAGCTAGTACCAACCCGTCGTTTGCGACCTTAGAAAACCTCTTAAATATTTCTGTTTTCCTAATACTAGATAATAAGACTAGCATTATTGCTAAGGCAGCAATTTGGCCAAATTCAACCCCCACATTAAATGAAATAATTCTCATTAACATTCCAGGGCCCTTCTCTCCAAGTGGAAGCTGTTGAAGCCTTGTTGAAAGTCCAAAGCCGTGAATTAATCCAAAGATAAAAACCATCATTAAAAGATTAGGGGCCTTTTTCATTCCAAAGTATTTTTGAAAGCCTTCGTTATTATCAAATCCCTTATAGCAAACACTTATTGCAATCACTGCATCAACAAGCCAGTAATTAGCAGTGATACCTGAGAATGTTGCTAATATAAGAGTGATACTGTGGCCAAGTGTAAAGACACTAATGAATTTTACTATATCTTTAAATGTGGTTAAGAAAAAGATTACACCAAATAAGAATAATAGATGGTCATATCCCGTAATCATATGCTCAGCACCAAGCCAAATATATTGAAGAACATACACACCGGCATAAACATAGTGAAGAAGG
>CAYGUN010000060.1:0-11259 GCA_964353025.1 uncultured Bacteriovoracaceae bacterium | reverse complement strand
AATTATGTAGGCGCAGGAACAGTGGAGATGATCCTGGATAAGGATAAGAATTTTTACTTTCTTGAAATGAATACAAGACTCCAAGTAGAGCACCCCATAACAGAAGTTATTACTGGACTTGATTTAGTAAGACTGCAAATTATGATCGCTCAAGGCGAGAGAATTCCATTTAAGCAAAACGACTTGAGAGCTCGAGGGCATGCTCTTGAAGTGAGGATCTACGCAGAGGATCCGGATAATGAGTTTCTACCAGTAATTGGAACAATACAAAAAATAGGTAGTTCCAAGTCTTCACATGTAAGACTGGATACAGGGATTATTGATGGGAGTGAGATTACGCCTTATTATGACCCGATGATTGGAAAGCTTGTGACTTATGGTGAGACACGAGAAATTAATATTGAAAGAATGCTTAAGGCCATAGATGATTTTCCTTTTTTAGGCATAACAACCAACAGAGATTACTTAAAAAGGATATTAAAAAATAAAAACTTCATTTCGGGAAATTATAATACGCATTTTGTTAACGAAAATTCATTGGGGCCTCAAGATCTTACTGATGAACAAGTGGCCCAGGCACTGGCATTAACTTTCTTTTCACAAGGGAAAAATAACTCATCTGAGTCAAGTGTCAACAAGACAACGGCTTGGGATAATATTGGAAGTTTTAGGAATACTTAATGAAAAAGAAATATTTAGTAAATAATAAAGAAGTTGAAATTGAGATTCTCAAGCAATCGGCAGATCGTGTGAGTTTCAAAATAGGTAACAAGCAATATGATTTTAATCGCCACGGGCAACTTGGGGATAAAATTATTTTGGAATCAAATAACAAAATGATTCGTGGTTCGAGCTTTAGAGATAATCAAACCGGAAGTCTATTTGTAGAGGCCAATGGTGTGAATATTTGTATTGAGGCTATGGAAGGAAGGAAAAAGAGTTCCTCTACCTCTGCTAATTCTCTAACTTCACCTATGCCGGGGAAAATATTTAAAGTCCTGGCCAAAGTGGGAGATAGTGTCACTAAAAATCAACCTCTTTTGATTGTAGAGGCCATGAAGATGGAGCATTCCATTAAGGCCAATAAAGACGGTGTGCTTAAAAAGATACTTTTTACAGAAGGCCAGCAAGTTAAAGGCGGAGTACTACTGGCCGAGATTGAATGATGTTTGAAAAAAAAATAACTGATATTCATATTATTGAAGTGGGACCCAGAGATGGCCTACAAAATGAGAAGCAGTCCATTGAAACCAAAGATAAATTGGAGTTTATTGATAAACTTGTAGCAGCGGGACTTAAAAATATAGAAGTCACAAGTTTTGTTAAACCAGATGCTATTCCCCAGATGCAAGATAGCAGAGAGGTTTTTGAAAAAAGCTTTCAAAAGTTTTCAAAAGAACACAATATTTCAGCTTTGATACCGAATCTCAAAGGTTATGAAGCCGCAGATAAGCTTGGAATAAAAAATATTGCTTTATTTACGGCCACATCAAACACTTTTAATCAAAAAAATATTAATGCCACCATTGATGAGAGCTTTGAGAGATTTAAGCCTGTGGTAGATGCGGCAAAAAAATCAGGTAAAAAAATTCGTGCTTATATTTCAACTGCATTTGGTTGTCCTTATGAAGGAAATATTTCAATTAAGCAAGTGAGTGACCTTTATGCGAGATGTTTGAATGAGCTTCAAGCAGATGAGATAGCCGTTTCTGATACCATTGGAACGGCTACGCCTAAACAAGTCAGTGAAACGTTAAAGGTCATTGAACAAAACTTTGGATTAGAAAAATGTGCCCTGCATTTTCATGATACGAGAGGAATCGCCCTAGCGAATATTTTAATTGGTCTTGAATATGGAATTAAAACTTTTGATAGTGCCGCTGGTGGTCTTGGTGGGTGTCCTTACGCCAAAGGGGCCACTGGAAATGTGGCCACAGAAGACTTAGTTTATTTGCTTGAATCACTTGGAGTGAAGACTGGAGTTAATATGGATAAACTCTCTCAAGCCAGTGAGTTTATTTTTAAAAAGATAGGACGTGAAACAACGTCAAAATATCTACAGGCTTATCTCAAAGGAAAATAATATGTATGGTAAAAACTATCCTCATCTTAAAGTAGAAAAAGAAGGTCATCTTCTTTGGGTTAGTTTTAATAGAGCAGAGTCTCGCAATGCAATTACAATCCAGATGATTGAGTCTCTTGAAAAGGTGATTCCCTTTGCAGATTCTGACCCTGAGATTCGAGTGATTATTTTATCAGGTGAGGGGCGATCTTTTTGTGCTGGAGGTGACATCAAGAATATGCTTGAAAAAAAAGAGATGTTCGAAGGTGAGGCCAATGAATTAAGAATACGTTATCGCAATGGAATTCAAAAAATACCCGAAATGTTTCACAGGCTTAATACTCCCATTATTGCAATGGTTAATGGACACGCAATTGGAGCGGGCTGTGATATTGTTTCCATGTGTGATTTAGCACTAGCAAGCTCTGATGCTAAATTTGGAGAGACCTTTAATCAAATTGGGCTTATCCCTGGTGATGGTGGGACTTACTTTTTACAAAGAAAAATTGGCTTCTCAAAAGCAGTCGAGATGTATTTAACCTCTCAGATCTATAGTGCTGATGAGGCCCATCAAATGGGATTGGTGAACTTTGTTACAACGGGAACAGAGCTCAAGCAGAAAACAAAAGAGTTGGCGTTAAAAATTGCGGCCAATGCACCTATTGCAACATCTATGACTAAGCGCGCTCTCATTCATGGATATGAATCCAGTCTTGCCTCTCAGCTTGATCTACTGGCTGCCTTTCAAGGAATTACTCAAAGAACCCAAGATCATTTCAGTGCTCTTACGGCCATGCAAGAAAAGAAAGCACCTGATTTTAAAAACTTATAAGAAATATTTTTTGACATCTGTCATTTTGACACTCAGAATATACTTAATGACCCGATAAATTTTCTAAGGATGATAAATGAAGCAGGGATTTTTAGCTTTATTATTGGTTTTGTGCACCTTCTCATGTTCTACCATGCACTTTCGAGTATCAGCAAACCCAGACTCTGAGGTTCATTTCACTGGAAACCCAGCCGATACCAGAGAAGTTTCATTTCAAATTAATAGAGAATTTTTACTTTGGGGACTCGTACCAGCTCATCAAACAGTTTATATTGATAAAGAACTTGAAAATATCGGTCTTCGCTCAATTTCAAAACTTATTATTTACGAAAAGCGCACAACAGGTGATGTCCTGGCCAGTATCGTAACTTTAGGTTTTTACAATCCACGAACATTTATTATTACAGGCTTTACAGAACCGTAGGGCCTTAGATGTCAGGAAGACTCAACTAGGATGGGTCGCAATTAGATGAAAATTTAATTGAGTGTAAGCCAAGGATGGCTTCCTGATTTTTTCGCATAAAAAAAGGCCCGCGAAAGCAGGCCCTTTTTATATCAAAAAAACTTTTATGAATTAAAGATTTTTATAGATTTTACAAGTTAGCTCTTCGTGACAGCTTCCACCGCCATTGCAGTTATACTGAAGAACTTTAGCAACAACTTGGTCTCTATCATCAAGATCGTAAACCATTTTAGATGCAGCGCCAGAATTAGAGTTTACTTGGTCAACGAATTGTAGTCTTCCTTGAACTCCATTGTAATTTACATAAGCAGTGTAAAAGTTAACTTGGTGAGTTCCACCTTTGATACCTTGAACAACGGCTTTAACATCTCCACGACCTTTATCATAACAAGTGATAAATGGAGCAGCAAAAGTAGCTGAAGTAAAAAGAGCAAGCATTAATAAAGTAATAAATTTCATAAATCCTCCCGACAGATTTTTTTGTTTTGGTAGCATTAAGCCAACCGATTTGTTACGTAATCTCTAATTTTTCTGATTTTCTGACTACTAGAGTTGCAAGATGATTCTCATCTAAAAATTGAATCCATGCCCTCAGCAATCAATTAATCTGTGACGGATACTCTTATAATTAACAAGGGAGGTCAAAGTGATTATAGGATGTGAGAGATAAAGTTGACCTAGACCTACTTATTTTGCTGTGAGTCTTGAAAAGATCACAGCGTTGCACGCACTGCAAATTTAATCAGTATTATTTTTTCTATACTTTTTTTGGCCGAATTTAATCCAGTGAACTTAATAAATCAGAGAAAAAATCTTTTTTATATTGAACGGCTTCATCTTCACTCATATGCCCAAAAGTTGTTCTATCTTGGTGAGTGAAAAGTTCATCAAGTCCATTTAGAAAACGTGACTTATGTCTTGGCACAACCTTTCCGTAAAGCTTGCGCTCTTTAGTGTAGCTCATGATGAGTTTCTTTTTGGCCCGAGTAATCCCCACATAACATAAACGTCTTTCCTCAGAGATATCTTCACCTAATTGGATGGTTCTTTTGTGGGGAAGAAGTTCTTCTTCCATACCAACGAGGTAGACTTGATCAAACTCAAGTCCTTTGGAGGAGTGTAAAGTCATGAGCGTCACTTCATTTTTGACTCCATCATCACTCTCATTCTTATCATCTTGAGAATCAGCTAAAAGGATTTTCTCTAGGAAATTCGTGAGAGTGGCCTTTTTTCCAAAGCGCGTTTCAAACCTTTCGGCCGAAAGAATAAGTTGCTCGACATCAAGCTTTCGATATCCTGCTTGGGCACTATTGTCATAGGACTTATCAATAAAATCATAATAGCCAATTGCACTGACTAGTGCCTTAAGACCTTCACTTAGGCCAGACTCTAAAAATTTTCTTTGAAGTCCATAAATAAGATCGGGAAATAAAGCATATCGACTTGATGTTTTAGAAGGTTTTTCCATCGCTACTTCTTTAAGGGCATTAAGAAAAGAAGCATTGGTTTCATTTACTTTTTTTAGGACATGAGAAAGTGTCACTGTTCCAACCCCTCGATGAGGGACATTGATAATTCTTCGCAGTGAAATTTGATCCCGCGTATTTCTGAGGACACATAAATAGGCAATTAAATCTTTAATTTCTTTCTTCTCATAGAGCTTTTGCCCTCCCATAACTCGGTAAGGAATTTGAGAAAGGCGCAGTTGATCTTCAATGGCCGGAACTTGTGTATTAGAGCGATATAAAATGGCCAAGTCTGATAGTTTCATCCCTTTCTTCTGATGTTTTGTTATATCTTCTACGATAATGGCCGCTTCGTGGGATGAGTCTTGTGTGGCCCAAAGAAGTGGTTTGTCTCCACTCGAATCAGTTGAAAACATTGTTTTATCAGTACGTTTTGTATTTTGCTTAATGACTTCATTGGCAAGTTTTAAAATATGAGAAGTTGAGCGGTAGTTTTGCTCAAGCTTAATAACGGAACAGTTTTTATACTGATTTTCAAAATTTAAAATATTGGTAATATCAGCACCACGAAAGGCATAGATGGATTGATCGTCATCTCCCACAACACAAATATTTGAATGAGTGCAAGTGAAGGCCTTTACAATATCAAACTGAAGCTCGTTAGTATCTTGGTACTCATCAATCATGATGTATTTAAATTTTTGAGAATACTCTTGGGCCACTTCAGGGAATTGCTTAAATAGTTTCACTGTTAAAAAGAGAATATCATCGAAATCAACAGCATTAAAAAACTTAAGTTTCTCTTGGTAATAGTCATAGATATACTCTGTGGCCATATCATAGTCACTATCGCTATCAAAAAAGCGGGACCTGGAGAATTCATGGGGGCCTATGGCCTTATTTTTTAAAAAAGAAATCTTAGATTGAATCTGTTTTTTATCAAAACTCTCTTTGGCCGAACGGTATGATTTAAGCCCCTCCCTAATAATGGAGAGAGAGTCATTGGTATCATAAATAGTAAATTTCTTAAGGTAGCCTAGTCTTTCGATTTCTTCCTTCAGAATTTTGATTCCCAGTGAGTGAAATGTACTTAGTGACATGGGGCCTGATTTTTTTCCACCGATGAGAGCTTTAACCCTGTCTTTCATTTCAGCCGCGGCCTTATTGGTAAAGCTAAGTGCTAAAATTTGATTGGGAGGAATACCTAAATTCTCAACCATATGAGCTATACGGTAGGTTACAGTTCTGGTTTTACCAGAGCCCGCACCTGCTAATAAAAGCAAGGGGCCATTAATTGTTTCTGCAGCTAATTTCTGCGCAGGGTTAAGTTCATTTAAGTTGATCATGGATATGCAGTGTAATTTTTCGTAAGCGCGACGTAAAGACTCGGGATCATTTTTAGACAAGTCTTATTGAGTGTCAGGAAATTTTATTTTCACTGGCCGTACTTTGCCTATAAAATATTACCTATGCATAATCTTAATCAAAAAATAATTTACGCGTTGTGTTTTCTTTTACCCTCTTTTGCTAATGCTCAGACTTTGCCAACCACTCCTTTACCAGGGGCAGTTGAGTCTATAGGTAGCTACTCCAGTGGTTGTATTATTGGAGCAGAGGCAATGTCTTTAGATAGTGATGGGATTCACCAAATGAGAATTTCTCGAGGAAAATTTTGGGGGCATAGTGATTTAACAACTTACTTAAAAGAAGTAGGTGCCCAAGTGAAAGCGGTGCTCGGTCGGGATTTACTTACAAGTGATTTAGGTCTTCCAAGGGGGGGCCCTAGTATGTCTGGACATGTTTCTCATCAAAGTGGCCTGGATGTAGATATTTGGTTTAAGACTATTCCAAGTCGCACGGCTGTCACCAATACTGAGAGAGAAAAAATGGGGGCCTATTCAGTTAAGGTTGGAAAGACAGGTTTAAATACAGCTCTTTGGACTCATATTGACCGTGAAGTGGCCGCTATTTTGGCCTTGGATCCAAAAGTTCAGCGCATTTTTGTGAGCCCTATTGTTAAAAAAGATCTTTGTGATAATTCAGGTTTTCCAGTTGATATTCTTTCTAAGTTTCGTCCGTGGTATGGCCATGATGATCATTACCATGTGCGCTTGCATTGCTCTGCTGATAGTGCAGATTGTCGAGCTCAGGCCAGTGTTCCAGCAGGGGATGGTTGTAATGAACTTGATTGGTGGTATGAGCAATTAGAAAATGAATCAACAGGTGGTTCAACTGATAATAGAACTCCGCAAGAGAGATACCGAGATAGGCTTAATGCTCTTCCACAAAGGTGCAAAGAAGTTCTTGAGCTTTAATCATTGAAGGCCTTCAATATTTGCGCTAAATTAGACTCAATTTTAAAATGAATTTTCAAAGGATAAATAATGAGTGAATTTCGCACTGAGAAAGATTCCATGGGAGAGGTAAAAGTTCCTCTTAATGCTTTTTATCAAGCTCAAACACAAAGAGCTGTGGACAATTTTCCTATAAGTGGCATTCGTCAAAAAAGAACCGTCATTAAAGGGCTTGGAATTATCAAGAAAGCGGCAGCTATTGCAAACCTTGAACTAGGTCTTATCGATAAAAATATAAGTGAACTTATTCAAGCCGCTTCTAATGAAGTTATTGAAGGAAAATTAGATAATGAGTTTCCTATCGATATTTATCAAACGGGCTCTGGGACATCGTCAAATATGAATACTAATGAAGTTGTTTCAACTCGTGCTAATCAACTTGCAAAAGATAAAAAATTAGATATTTTTGTTCACCCTAATGATCATGTAAATTTTGGACAGTCATCTAATGATGTTTACCCCACCGCTTTAAGAATTGCGGCCGTGATTGAATTAAATGAAACTTTCTTTCCTGGCCTTGAAAAACTCTCGGCAAGTTTAAAAGCTAAAGGGAAAAAATATGCTCATGTGGCGAAGACGGGTAAGACTCACTTAATGGATGCAATGCCAGTAACTTTTGAACAGGTATTTGGTGGCTATGCTCATCAGGTTGATCTTGGAATTAAGAGAGTTAAGGCAACTTTAGATAGAATTAGCGAATTACCACAAGGTGGAACAGCTGTTGGAACGGGAATTAATACTCATGAAGACTTTGGGAAAAAATTTGCCGCAGCTGTGGCCAAAGAGACGGGATACAAATTTACCGAGGCTGAAAATCACTTTGAAGCTCAAGCAACTTTAGATTCACCAGTTGAATTAAGTGGAATGCTTAAGACTTATGCAGTCTCATTAATGAAAATAGGAAATGACTTTCGTTGGATGAACTCAGGGCCAAACTCTGGAATTTCTGAAATTAAACTTGCACCACTACAACCAGGCTCATCTATTATGCCAGGTAAGGTAAACCCTGTTATTGAAGAATCAGTTTGTATGGTTTGCGCGCAAGTTATGGGAAATGATGTAACGGTTAATATTGCAGGTCAATCTGGAAACTTTGAACTGAACGTCATGTATCCAGTGGCCTGTCATAATTTAATGGAATCAATTGAGCTACTTGGAAAAGTTTCTAAAAACTTTGCTGAAAAATCAGTGGATCTTTTAACAGTGAACGAAGAAAACTGCAAAGATAAGCTTTTCAAGAATCCAATTCTCGTAACAGCTCTTAATCCCATTATTGGCTATGACCTAGCAGCTAAGATTGCAAAACGTGCTTACGCTGAAAATAGAAGTTTAATTGACGTTGCTTTAGAGGATACTGATTTGTCTCGTGAGGATTTAGAAAAATATTTAGACCCCATGAAAATGACTAAAGGTGGGTTTACAAACTAATGGCAAAGCATCTTGTAACCTCCGCTCTTCCTTATGCAAATGGCCCACTTCATTTTGGCCATATAGCAGGTGTTTATTTACCCGCTGATATTTATGTTCGTCATAAACGTCTACAAGGTAATGAAGTTCTGCATATCAGTGGTTCTGATGAGCATGGTGTGGCCATTATGCAAAATGCTCAGAAGAAGAAAAAGCCTTATAAGAAATATGTGGATGGTTGGCATCAAAAACACAAGGCCTTATTTGATAAGTACGATATCGAGTTTAGCTTTTTTGGACAAACCAGTGAGCCTTATCACGCAGAAGAAACCCTTCGTTGGTTTAATAAACTCTATGCTGAAGGGGCCATAAAAAAACAAGATGAGAAGCAACTTCAGTGTCAAAACTGTAGTAATTATTTACCTGATCGCTACGTAGAGGGCACTTGTTATGTGTGTGGGTATGAGAAGGCCCGAGGAGATGAGTGTCCGAATTGTGGAACTTGGATTGAACCACTCAAACTTAAAAATCCAGTATGTAAGTTTTGTGAATCAACAGATATTAAACAAGCCGATGTTTTTCAATGGTATTTAAAACTCTCAAACTATCATGGGCCGTTTAGAAAATGGTTTGAAACCAAAAAAGATACTTGGAGAAAAACGGTAACCTCTTTTGTGGATTCTTTATCAAAAGAGGAATTAGTTGATAGGGCCATCACTCGAGACCTTGATTGGGGAATTGATGTTCCTCTGGAAGAGGCCAAAGGCAAAAAACTTTATGTGTGGTTTGATGCACCTATTGGTTATGTGAGTAACACCAAAAAATACTTGGAAGAATCAGGTTCAAGCGAAGATTATCTTAAAGATTGGTGGCAGAACAAAGACGTTGAGATAACTCACTTTGTTGGAAAAGATAATATTATTTTTCATTCAATTATTTTTCCTGTGATGGGCATGGGAACGGGCTTTGTTAAGCCGGTGGATAATCTTCCTGCTAATCAATATTTAAATTTAATGGGTAAACAATTTTCCAAGTCTCAAGGGTGGTACGTGGATGCGGAAGAGGCCATTCATGAGTTTGGAAGTGATAATCTTCGTTATTATTTAACCACTTTGATTCCAGAGGCCAATGATTCGAGTTTTACTTGGGAAGGCTATGAAGCGCGAGTGAATAATGAGCTTGCCAATAATATTGGAAACTTTGTGAACCGTTCTATGTCCTTTTTTCATAAAAATTGGCCAGAAGGAATTGCTCAAGAGAAGTTTGATGTTTTCTTTGGGAGTCCACGACAAAAAGAACTAGAAGCGAAAATAAAACAATACCATCAGGCCCTTGATAATTTTCATATTAAAAAGGGCCTGGAAATTTTAATGGGAATTGGCAACGAGGCAAATCTTTATTTTAGTGATGAAGCTCCTTGGGCCACATTTAAAGAAGATGTAGATAGAGCGGCAGACACAATTGCCATTTCTGCTATCTACACCGCAATTCTAGGTGTCTTGTTTAGTCCTTATCTTCCAGGTCTCTCATCAAAGATGATAGCATATTTTGGAGATTCTCTAGAAGCTGTGAAAGAGCAAGTTTATCTGGGGAATTTGGATGCACTTAAAGATATTTTCAAAGGGAATGTCACACTGGCCAAAAAACCAAAAGGGCTGGTGAAAAAAGTTGAAGCAGACAGAATAAAAGAATTAACTGAGAAATTTGCCACATGAAAACACATCTCGTTTTACTTATTGGACTCACAAAGGAAGGCGCTCATTGGGACGATGACTTTGTTGAGAATCTAAAGAGTAAATTTCAAGCTGATAAGGTGACATTGATTGATCTTCCAGGTAGTGGACATAGAGTTGCAGAAAAGTCTCCTTTAAGTATTGAAAAAATTGCGGCCAATACGCGAGAGTACTACAAACCAACAATTAGAGATGATGAAAGAAATATCTTGGTCTCTGTTTCCCTCGGAGGAATGGTCGGCTGTGCTTGGCTTGAGCAATTCCCAGATGACTTTGAAAAATTTATTATCATTAATGCGAGCTTTAAAAACCTTTCTCCTTTAACGGAAAGAGTACAACCTTATGCCATTAAGCAATTTTTTAATGCCTTTCTTTCACTTTCTCAAAAAAGCCGTGATAGAAAAATCGTAGAAATGTGCAGTAATAATAAATCTCGTTGCGAGCTAACTCTTAAGAAATGGGATAGGCTTGCCAGTGAGAGGGCCATGAACTCTCTTAATATCATTAGACAAACATTTGCAGGTAGTCAGTTCTCCTTAGGGAAAAAACCCAAAATTAAAACCTTTGTTGTTGCAGCAAAGGGTGACCGATTGGCCAGTTATAAATGCTCTGAGAAGCTTGTTAAAGAGTGGGACTGTGATTCATTCTTTTTTGAGGGGACCAACGTTGGGCATGCAGCCCATATCGATGCTCCGGAAGAGTTAGCAGAAAAAATTTATCAATGGGTTCATAACTTTAATCATATCTTTTATTAGTTACCGCCATTTACTGTACCGGAGTCCGTTCCTCCCGCTGAATCTCCTGTTCCAGGATTATAATCAGTATAGTCATGAACAGTAGGAGGGACACCTGCTTTGTTATTCTTATGTTCTTGAATAACTTCCATTTTTTGCTTAAATTGAGACCTCATTCTCTCTTTTTGTGTGTTATTGAGCCTATTAG
>CAYGUN010000059.1:0-11292 GCA_964353025.1 uncultured Bacteriovoracaceae bacterium | reverse complement strand
GTCAAAATTTCTACTAGAACACCAATTTTTCCATTGTGAGTATATGTAGCAAGAAAACCTGCTCGTGTTAATTCATAACGAATAAATCTTCTAATATCAATTTTTTCACCGATTTTTAACGTTGCTTCATTAATTGCTTCAGTAACTGAAATCGAAGCACCTTGCAATGCTTGCTCTCTTAAAGCATCAACATCTTTTGGCTTATTTTTTAAAATATGACCGGCAATTTTGTTAACAAAATTCTTAAAATCATCATTCTTTGCAACAAAATCAGTTTCACAGTTTACTTCAACCACGACACCTGAATTACCATCAACCATTGTACCGACTAAACCTTCAGCAGCAATACGACTTTGTTTTTTTGCAGCCGCAGCTAAACCTTTAGCTCTCAAGTAATCAACAGCTTTTTCAAAGTCTCCACCACATTCAGTTAGAGCTTGTTTACATGCCATCATTCCGGCACCAGTAGTTTCACGTAGATTCTTTACATCACTTGCAGAAATTGCCATTTTCTTCACCTTTTATTTTTAAAGTTCTTCTTTTAATTCAATGTCCTTCTCATATTTTTCTAGAATTTCTTTTTCTAGAGAAATATCTCTGTCACCATCATCGTTGTTCTTTTTGCCTTTAGACTTACTTGCACCAGCAGTAACTGCATTTGCAAAATAATCAGTAAAAGTAATAATTGATTTCATTGCATCATCATTACCAGGAACAACATAATCGATATCTGTAGGGTCACAGTTTGTATCAGTAATCGCAACAACAGGAATTCCAAGACATTTTGCTTCTTTAATCGCAATTCTTTCAGCATTTGGGTCAATAACAAAAATAGCTCCTGGAAGCTTTCTCATATTCTTAATCCCACCTAAGTTTTTTTCAAGTTTTGCTACTTCTTTTTCAATTTTAGACTGCTCTTTTTTTGTAAGAAGCTTGTAATCACCATTTTCTTTCATCTTTTCAACTTTACGAAGTTTATCAACTGAAAGAGCAATAGTTTTATAATTAGTAAGCATTCCACCAAGCCATCTTGATGTTACGTGAAAAGCTCCACATTTCTCTGCGGCACCCTTTACAACACTTGAAGCTTGTCTTTTTGTACCAACAAAAAGAACTGACTTACCTTCTTGGCTTATTTTTTTAATAAAATTAAAAGCCTTCTCCGCAAGTGGAAGAGTTTGTTGAAGGTCGATGATATAAATACCGTTACGTTCACCGTAAACGTATTTTTTCATCTTTGGGTTCCATTTCTGAGTTTGGTGACCGAAATGAGCTCCGGCCTCTAGAAGATCTTTAAGTTCTAGCTTAGACATATTTTCTCCTTGGTGGTTATGTCGAATCACCCCTTACCGCAAAGCGGACCAACCAAATGAGAGGTGATTATCATTAATAGTGGTATGGAACATAGCATGGTGGCCCTAAGTCGGCAAGAAAACACGTAGATTCTAAAGACATTCACCTAACAACTTAACTCACTGCTCGATTAAAAGGTAAGTACTTGATTATGAAAGGTTTTCTTATTTTTATCCTATTTTCGTTCTTCCTTGGAAGTAAATTTTGTTGTGCGCAGAGTAATAATCAGATTAAAATATACGTTCAAAAGGCCATGAGGGAGAAAAAACCTCGAGAAAGGCTTTTACTTTTACATGAAGCTGAAGAGATGCTTTTAAAAAAAATAGACCTAACAAATCTAATAATCAATAGTGATATCAAGTATTACTTCGTATCTCCACAGGAAGCTTTTAATTTTCATCTTAGAAAATGGGAAAAAAAGTTTGATAAAAAGAAAATAACATCTATTTTGGATCAAATAATAGCAGACCCTTCTAAAAAATGGCTTAAAACAAAAGAAGGAGATTTTCTTATTGTTAATAGAAGAAGGGCCCACTTTTTGAGACTTTATTATCATGGATTTTCAAGCAAGCATTCACCTCCTAAAATTTTCAACCAATATGTGGTGACACTAGGAGATTTAAAGGACGCAATTAGAAATAAGAAAAAAAATAAAACTGTGAAAATGGCGCAAAAACTTAAACAGATCTTGTTGGAGAATAATTTAAAAAAAGAAGTCGAGTCTATAAGATATATAAGTGAGAAAAATTTTAAAAACTATTATCTTCATCTCATTCAAGACATTATTACTCAAAGTTCGCAAGACTCACTTTCTCCTCACCAATTTCACGAATTAAGAAAAAAAATAAAAAATATTCAATTTATTATTTCTACTGTTGTTGGTGATAACGAAAAGCTTGAAGAAGAATATAACCTACTAAGAAGAATTGATCATATTAGAGAAACTATGGGTGATGTAAACCAACTTTATGTAGATTTGAAGTATCAAAATATAATTAACTATAAAAAACACTCCATCCTTGTTGCCACTGAGTTAAAAGAAGCACTTGAGAATATTTCAGCCCAGACCCAACAAATTATTTGCCAGGTAAAGTTTAAATAAAACACCTCTTTTTATTTCCCTTCTAAGTTAAGGCTAGAAGTTGCTCCTGTAATAACTTTAATTCCCTTATACTCTCCTCACCTGAAGGGCGATACCCTACTTCAATATAATCAGTTGAGTTTTCTCTTACTCTTACACTACCCATTCCTCTAATAGCGTGCATGAATTCAACTCTATTCCCAATCTCTTCAGACTTCTTATTTTTGCCAAGTATTCCGTAATGGAAACAAGTCAAAAATCGCTATGCTTATTGTCTTGGGTTGTTCTGTAATTACCAAATGGCGAATTGCCTGTCTAAACTTTAAGCAGCTGAGAAAATAATTTTGCATTGATAACTCCTTGTAATTTTGTGTCGTAACTCAATTATCTGGATATATCTTTAAATGGCAAAACGGGCTTCTCTCCCATTTTCGGTGTCATTATTTATGAGGCAATTCGCTTACGAAAAAATCGCATAACTTTTAGACAGGGCTGGTAATCACTACAAAACACCCCATCGGAATAATAATCTGTTCTATTATGCTCCTAAACCGGGAGCTAAGAAATGAAAGTATTTAAATTAATTTTATTAAGTGTCGGGGTAATACACCTCATGGTTATTGCTTATACTGATATTCCTCATAAAGAAATTGCTAATTCCGTAAAGAAATCAAGCTTCAAAGTTTCTTTTAAGTATAAATTGAATAGAAATCAGCCTTTTAGGAAACTAGTGACCAAGAATATTACAGAGAAAGTTGTAAGTATTAAAGAACCAGTTATTAAAGAGTTAGAAAAAGAAGCTATAATCACAGAAGTAAAAAAGACTGAACAAGTTGAAGAGGACACCAATCAGATCGTTGAAGTGGAAGAACTTGTTAATAAACCTGAATATGAAGTTAGGATAAACCCTTCTTATCCGAGAGCTGCTCGAGTTAGGGGAATAGCTGGAAAAGTGATTTTAGAGGCTATTCTTGATAAGTATGGCAGAGTCTCTGCCATTAAAGTTATTCAAGCTGCTCACGCACTTCTAGTAGAGGCAGCTAAAAAGGCCCTAATGGGAAGTATCTTTAGACCGGGAATGTTAAATGGTGCCCCTGTAAATGTTAGGATGAAAATTCCATTTAATTTCAAATTAAACTGATATTTTAAGCATCGTTATTAAGTTCATGCCAACGGAATCTACCCCACTAGCGTGCTCTCTATAATCTTTATTAAAGGCATTCTCTAACCCTAAGCTAAACTCCACCTTACTATTGAACCGATATCCAGACTGCAGGTTCAATGTTCCCCAACCTGGCGTGCCAGTTGGACTAATTCTGTTATCTCCAATATCTCCTGAACTAAGCTTTTCTTGTCTAGCTGCAAACCTTCCCCATACCTTCCACCAAAACTTATCTGTGTCATAACGAATGGCCAGCATTGCATTTAACGGGGGAATACGACTTGCATCTGTTTTTGCGCCTGTATTTAGATCTTCCCTACCCCATTGTGCGTTACCAATTAATTCAACACTAGGGCGTGTTGAGGTTTCACGGCCTTGCATCAGAGTTTCAGCCATATAAGAGCACATCCAAGAGATACCATTGACTCATAATTTCTTTTTAACTTATCAAACCTCATCGCTATGGAACGATTATGCTTAAGCCTCGCGAATACGTTCTCTACTTTATGTCTTTGTTTATAAATAAACTTATCAAGCTCACTGTTTCCAGTTTTTGAATTACTTTTCCTTGGAATAACAGGAGTTGACTTTACTCCTTCAATAACCCATCTTAAATAATCGGCATCATATCCTTTATCTGCAATGGTATAGCTACTCTTGGGAGTTCTTTCTATAAGTTCAGTTGCCATTTGAATATCATGAACTTGGCCTGGAGTAATTTCAAAATCAATTGGATTCCCATGAGAATCAACAACCATGTGGATTTTTGAAGTATTACCAGCAACAGATTTTCCTATGGCCCTTTCTTCAAATTTTCTTGCTCCTGTTGCATGTTGATGGGCCTTAACAACACTGCCATCAATCATTTTCCATTCCATATCTGGAGCTTTGATAAGAGACTTAAATATATTGAGAAGTTTTGATTTTTTAGACCAGTCATTGAAGCGTGAATAGACTTTTTCCCAATCCCAGTGCTCCTTGGGAAGATCTCTCCAAGGACAGCCAACTCGCATTTTATAGAGAATTCCTTCAGTAGTACGTCGAAGATCTGGCTTGTCATAAATCCCGTTTTGAGACATTATTGGCCATAACTTCGACCAAAGCTCGTCAGAGAGCATTAATCGAGGCATAAGTAAGTCCTTTTTTATTGTTTTTCGCAAACCAATTTTAAGGACTTACTTTCTTTTTTGCATACGGCCCTGCTTCAAAACCTCAACACGCCCTATATTTTTGATTAAAATAAAACTGAAACCCAAGCTCTGCTCCATAGAGATCTAAAGAATTAATATTCCTTGTTTCAAATACATCTTCACCTGCACCATTATTTGTTCCAGTATCAACTCCATCTAATCTATCTTCATACTTTGAATGAAAAACAAAAAACTGAGTTTTGACTTTGTTTGTATGAACTTTTACACCAAGATCATAGCTCGTAGTAGTTTCGGGTTTTAAACTTGTATTTGTTTGAAAGAACCTGTTATTAGGCCTTGAGCCTTGTGAAGCTAAATCAAAGATTGTAGGTGCTCTAAAACTCCTACCGATGTTGGTCATTAGAGTGGTATTTTGAGTTGCTTTAAAAGATAAAGCGAAATTCCCTGAAGTATTGTTCGGTTTAATACTAGATGTAGGAGCATCAGTTCTATCATCTTGTTTAACAATTATGTGGTATTTAGAGTGTCTTAGTCCTGTTACAAGGTTCCATCTCTTGGAGATATTCCAATCATTTTGTATGAAGAATGAGTAAAAAGAAGATGATGAACGATTAGGAAAACGGTTTTCTCTATCGGAAACTGCACCCGTTGCTGCATTTTGCTGATACTTCTCGGAAAGGACTCTATCAAAGTTACCTTCTAGGCCATACGTGAAAGTAGAGCTTTTTCTTTCTGATATAAATTGTGTTTTAAAAATATAGAGTTTCGAGACATTTTTCTCAACTCGCTTATTTGAATCTCCAAACTTCTGTGTATCTCGATGATCATTTATTTTTTGAAAAGCAAGGTGATAATTGACCTGATCTATAAAGCCACTCATATAGTATTTGCGATAACGAATATGAGTAAAGGCACGAATTTGAGGCTTATAAGTATAGGTATCCCACTCTGGTGTTGTTGTTCCTGGTGCATAACCCACTGTTGTTGAGTCATGCCTTGGGAGATTGCCAATGCGGTAGTATTGAACATCAAATAAGAAGTCACCCGTATACCATTCTTTAAAATATTTAAAATCTGTTCCAAAAGCTTCATGATTGGTATTTATTTGTTTTTTCTTATCACCTCCAGCTGTTAGATTATCAGCAGAGTCATATGTAACACCCAAGCGGTAACCAACACCACTTTTGCCACGCTCAAATTCTACTCGCTCATTATGTCCATTAAATGCAGAGTTGTATGTACTTTTATAACTGGCCCTATACTCTGTGTCTTTAGAATAAAACTTAGGGGTTGGGGTAATTATATTAATAACCCCCCCCATAGCATCACTCCCATAAAGAGTGGATCCAGCTCCTCTTAGTACTTCCATTTTTTCAACATTATTTGGGTCTACTAATGCAAAGTATTGGTTAGGAGCTGGTCTGAACAAAGTATTATTAAGCCTAATACCATCTACTGTCACCAAAACGGAACTTCCAATAAACCCCCTAATTACCGGTGTTCCTTGCCCACCGCCAGTGGACTGAACATAAACACCCGTTTCACCTCTTAGGTGATCCATAACAGCTGTTGGATTATTTTTTTGAATTTCTTTTTTACTTTTTATCGTCATGGCTGATGAAACTTTACTTTCATCTTTTTGAGTTGAAGTAGCCGTAATAACTATTTCTTCCGATTCAATAACTTGTGCACTAGAAATAAAAGAGGCAGCAATTGCCATCACAATAGTAAGTTTCATATTATCTCTCCCCAATATATGAATATTTATCCGCCTATAACATCTCGTGGTTTAGAACCTTGCTGAGGTCCAACTATGCCATTTTCTTCCAGTTGATCAATGAGATTTGCGGCCCTGTTGTAACCAATTTTAAGTCGTCTTTGAAGCATGGAAGCACTTGCTTGTCTGTGCTCCATGACAACTTGCACGGCTTTATCATAAAGTGCATCTCCACTTGGAGCATGTGGTGTATAACTCACTCCTTCAGGGAGGCTATCTTCATCCAAATTGCCTTCATTTTCTATAAACTCGAGAGCGGCTTCGTTAAATTCGCATGGAATTTCTCCTAGCTTTTCAACCAGGCCTTCAATCTCTTCTTCATCAACGTATCCGGAGTGAAGTCTCAACATTTCAATTCCATGCTTATAAAGCATATCCCCCATCCCAAGCAGCATCTCAGCTCCTTGAGCGTTAAGAATAGTCCTTGAATCAATATTTGAAGTAACTCTAAACGAAACCCTAGTAGGGAAGTTTGCTTTTATTAGGCCTGTAATAACATCAACTGACGGTCTTTGGGTTGCAAGAACCAAGTGAATCCCTGCGGCCCTCGCTTTAGCGGCGAGACGACAAATATTATTTTCAATGTCTTTACCCATTTTGGTCAAAATTAAATCAGCAAACTCATCAACAATAATAACAATATAAGGAATTTCATAACCATCTTTATCAGGGTCAACTTCTTCATAAAGGTGGTGAATTTTAATTAAGTCAGAGGATTCACCTTTTGCTACTTTTTTATTAAAAGACTCGATATTTCTAACACCTACTTCTTTTAGTAATGAGTAACGCCTCTCCATTTCTTGGCAGGCCCATAATAAACTCATGGCCGCAGCTTTACTATCAGTCATAACTGGCAAAATTAGATGAGGCAGACTCGCGTATAAAGCAAGTTCCAATTGTTTTGGATCAATTAGGATAAGCTTCATTTTCTCTGGTGGCAGTTTAATCAGAAGTGAAACAAGCAAAGTGTTAATAAATACGGATTTACCAGCTCCAGTTGCTCCTGCTACCAACATATGAGGCATAGAAGCCAAATCAACAATAAAAGGCTCCCCGAAAGCATTTTTCCCCATAGCAATTGGTAAGCGGTAAGCTGAAGAAGAATATTCTTTTGATTTCAAGACCTCATCAAGGTAGATAATCTCTCTTGGATTTCTTGGAACTTCGACTCCTATTGTTGACTTGCCTCTCATAGGATAAACAATACGTATAGGAGCTCCACAAAGAGCTAAAGAAAGATCTTTAGAAATGGAATTTACTTTTGAAACCTTGACTCCTGTTCCAAGCTCTAGCTCAAATGTATCAACAACAGGGCCTTTTAAAATATTAATAATTTTGCCACCTATATTAAACTCCGCAAGTTTGTTTTCAATGGCCTCAATAATTTGCTCAAAATATTCACTATCAGGATTTTTAAGGGTGCTATTTTTTGACTGCACTGAAATAGATTCAATCAACTCACTAGAAGTAATTGAAGTTTTTCTAATTGTCTTCGCACGTTTTTTAGGACGCTTTTCAATTGGGTTTTCTTGAGTCTGTAAAATGGGTTCACTGCTTTGTTCATCAAAGCTTTCTTCCTCTAACTCCTCAGACGAACTATATGAATCTTCCTCTTCATCTTCATCTTCATCTTCTGAGACCTCTTCTTCGGTCCATGACCCATACGATAAAGCAGGAGTTTGAGATTCTTTGCCTTTTAAAATTTCCTTCACTTTATTTCTAAGTGGAATTCCTGAATATAGTTTTTTTCCAACTCTTAAAAGATTAGAAAAAACCCTGGTTACAAAAAAGATGGGCTTTTCACATTTTTCATATATTTTTTCAGAAAATTCTTTAATAAAATCTAAATTCTTTAAAAAAGATTCACCGATGCAAATATAAAAAGCAAATAAGCTAAAAATGATTGTTGATATGATTAAGTAGCTCTCATCAATCTGCTTTTTTAGAACAAAGTAAATTCCATTGCCTAAAGAATTAGGAGAGAAGATAAAGCTCAACCCAATAAAAGAAAGAATCAAAATAGGAAAAGCTAAAGGATTGGACCAGTGTTGCCTTTTTTTAAAAATAATAAAATAAAAAAATGAATAAACGAGAAAGAAACCAATAATCCAAGTTCCTGTTACGTAGTTAATATAAGCAAAATATGAACCAAAAAAATAGGATAAAAAATTAAAGCTATTTGATTCTGAAGTGATTCGAAGTGAGCTATCAACAAAGAAGCTGGTAAAAAAACTCCCTAATACATAGGAAGAGAAAATAAAGGAAGCTATAAAATACTGTACTCTAGTTAGAGAATATCCCACAAATAATCCTTGAGCTTACCTATCTATTTTAAGAACTCTTATGCCCAAAAGCAACCTAGACTATCTCTTCAGATGGTGATTTAGAGAGCTTTTGCGAAAGAAATTGAAGAAAAAGTAAAATAACCCCAGTCATTATGGCCACATCAGCTATATTAAAAATATTTGTTCCAAGCCCCTGGTAACCCATGTAGAGAAAATCAACAACGTAACCGTAGACAATTCTGTCAATTACGTTGCCTACTCCACCACTTAAAATAAAGCTATAAGCAATAATTTCTAAATAAGTTATCTTCTTACTTTTAAACAAATAGATGGCAAACGCAATTAAGGCAACCGTGGGCACAAGGACCAATACAATAAAATGCATGACGGGACTTAAATCACTTCCCAGGCTTCCCCAGGCACCTCGGTTTTCAGCATAAATAATTTTTACTACCCCACCTAGGTAATTCTTAACAGCTTCCCCTCGGATATGGTTATAGGCCCAGTTTTTTGAAACTTGATCTGTAATCAATACAAAAAATGAAATTAGACTTAAACATTTTATTTTGAATTTGTTGGTCATTTGAAATCCTATCTTGCTATTGTGATGAGTCACCTCATGAGTGTCAATCTTGCTTAGAGTTAAAATTGCCAAGCTCTGCTCTTCTTGCTTAATTAGTTATATGGAATTTGGACGCATTCATAACTATGAAGATATGGATTATACTTTAGCTGATTTTAAGTTCTATCAGCAGCATAATAAATCTTTAGAAAAAAAGCTTTTTTTAGGCTGTCCTGTTTGGAATGACCCTGGTTTTAAAGGGAAAATTTACCCTGCTGATTGTGACACCAAAGACTTTCTTTTCCATTACTCCAGAAATTTTAATTCCATTGAAGTGAATTCTACTTTTTATGCTATCCCTTCTGAAAAACTTGTACAAAAATGGGACGAAGTCACGCCTGGCGACTTTAAATTTTGTCTTAAATTCCCTAAGGGGATTTCTCATAGCCCAAACTTGGGAAATAATCGTGAGATGATCTCAAAATTTCTCGATACAATGGAGATCTTGGGCCAGAAAGCAGCTTTTTTATGGTTGCAACTGCCTCCTCATTTTGACTTTCGACAGCTTGAAAACCTTCATAAATTTATTCGTTGCTATCAAAGAAGTATTCCCCTGGCGGTTGAACTCAGACATCCAGAATGGTTTCAAAAAGATAACCTCAAACATATTTGCGATATCTTAGCTAAATACAATACGACCTTTATTATTACTGATACCCCTGGAAGACGGGACGTGCTTCACCAATGTGTGACTTCTGATAAACTCTTCATTCGCTTTACGGGCAACAATCTTCATGAAACCGATTTTTCAAGACTTGATAAATGGACCCATTTGTTGAAAAAATCTTTTGATAAAATTTCAGATTGCCATTTCTTTTTTCATCAACCGAATGAGCATTTTGGTTTTGAGATGGCCACTCATATGCTGAAGTCACTTCAACAAGAAAACTTTCATTACCCTCAAATAAAACAAATTGAATCTACTCAGCCTACATTTGATTTTTAGGCAAAAAAAAGCCCTTCCGAAGAAGAGCTTTAAAAAGACGTGCATCTTACTATTCTGACACCAAGTTCCCCTGGCACTACCTTCGTCGCAAGTAGGCTTAACTTCCGGGTTCGAGATGGGACCGGGTGTTTCACTACCGCTATCGACACACAAGTATTTATATAGAAAAAAATGGGTTTGCAGTCAAGAATTTTGTTACCTTTTAAAGGTATTATGGAAATTTTGCTTACAGCGGTGATGCTGAATTCGGGCCTTTACCTCTGGGGTAAGTTCTTTAATAAAATTTTTGTCAATAAACGTTTCTTTTGAAGTCCATAAATAATCGAAATGGCTTAGCTCTTCAAAATCCCAACGTAATCTCTTTCCACGCAGGTTAAAATTATAATCAATGAAATGCTTTCCTTCTCGCCCATCTCCGACTCTATAAATTCGATAATACTGGCCACTTGTATCTAATAAGATTTGATAACGAGTATGGGTATCAGATAACAAAAGAATTTTTCCATTTTCTAAATCTTTAATTCGAGGAGTTTCTCCATTAAAAAGCTCTTTAATCTCAAGACACAGATCTCTTTTTGCAAACGTATGTCTAAAATTAATAACTCGAGTCAACAGATGGTCATCAGGCTCTTTGTTCATTTTCACTATACTTTGATTAATAATTTTTCCCATCTGTGCCCACCAATCAGGGTCTTTAATGTCTTTGCAGTTAGGAAAATAAGCAAGTGGGTCTGCAAAACTGGCCGTTACCAAAAATAGTAAGAAAAAATATTTCATGCAGCTAAATTCGTTCAATATGCGCTTCGAGTCAAATTAATTTAAATAAAATAAATTGGAAATGTAAAGAAGATAGAGTTCTCTTACATAATCAAATAACAGGGCCAGACAAAGACCAGAATCCTAAACATATCTATA
>CAYGUN010000058.1:9200-11311 GCA_964353025.1 uncultured Bacteriovoracaceae bacterium | reverse complement strand
GTCGAATCTGGGGCAGCTAGGCACTAAGAATTATTTTCCTTGAATATTAAATAGTTAGCTTAAAGTACAATATAAGTATGAAAGTCTATTTGGTTTTGTTGTTATTTTCATTCTCACTCTTTGCTGTTCAGAAGGGTGAGTCATTTAATATTGACTTACATGATGGGACAGTAAAAATTGTTTCACCTGCCAAAGAAACAAATACGGTGGGGTTTATTATTACCAACCATACGCTTAGTGATTTAAGAGGAAAAATTTCAACTGAAGATAAAGATTTGAATTTCTTTTCTATCAAGAGTCAAAAAACGAGAACATTTGATCTGAAACCGAGAAAAGGGCAGAGAATATACTTTGTCCCTCTATCTCCTCCTGGGCAGGAAATAGAGCTTGTAGCAAGTAGAAAAGCATATGAGATTCCTCCGAAAAACTAAATCTCAAAAAACTATTATTGTAATCTCTGATATTCATCTAGGTGCCGGCGCTTATTTTCAAGGCAGAAGAAACTTGTTGGAAGATTTTCAGGTGGATAAAGAATTTGTCGACTTCATCTCTTACTACTCACAAGGGGACTACTCCTCTAGAGAAATGGAATTAGTTATTAATGGAGATTTTTTTGATTTTTTAAGCGTTCCTTATGTGAATTTTTTTGATGATGAATACTGGAGTGAAGAAGCGGCTTTAGAAAAATTAAAAATTATTATGGAAGCCCATCCAGAAGTTATGGAGTCTTTAAAGGGCTTCTTGGATAAAAAAAATAAAAAGATTATTTATATTATTGGTAATCATGATGCTGAATTAATTTTTGATAAGCTTAAAGATTATTTAAGAGATTATTTCGGTGAGCATAAAGATAAGTTTTTAATTTCTAATGATAATGAAACTTATTCTCCCCATGACGGTATTTTCATTCAACATGGCCATCAATATGAATTTGCCCATAACTATAATCCCCAGGATTCAATTATTAAAACAGAGTCAGGAGAGAAGTATTTCAATCCTCCATGGGGGTCTTACTATGTAGTAAGAGTCATTAATAAATATAAAGTGGAAAGAAGTTATATAAATGAAGTAAGGCCTATTAAAAATTTTCTTATCCATGGCCTTATTTTCGATACTTTCTTTACTATGAGATTCATGCTTACCAATGCTTTCTATTTTATAATGGTTCGCTTCTGGAGCTATATATCCCGTAAGACAGATATGCTTGAGCTGCTAAAGCAGTTGGGCGATGAGCTCCATCTATTTCAAGATTTCCATCATTTAACCCGGGATTTTTTTGAAAAAAAGCCTGAAGCTAAAACTTTGATTGTGGGCCATACTCACCAACCAAGTATTCACTATTATGCAGATGGAACAACATTTGTGAACACAGGGACATGGACAAAAATGGTGAGCCTAGATCTTGGAAGCCTTAAGCAAGGCCATTGTCTCACCTTCGCTCAAATTGATTTAGTCACCAACGGAGATACAATTGAATCACAGATTAATTTAAATGAGTGGAAGGGAAAACCTGAGCTTCCTTATACAGAATTTTATTAAACAAAAACCTCTTGAATTTACAGACATTTGCCTATTTTAAATACACAAACCTAAATAAACTCAAAAAAAACTGTTTTAAAGTGTAAAGAAAGTTACACCACTGTCGATAATATTTTAGACAGTCAATTTAATTGATTGATAAACAAAAACCAAAGCACGGAAGCGAAACAATCCCCTTGATAGGATTGCCATCAGTAGGATGGGGAGAATATTAAGGAGGATAATCATGGGTTTTCGGATTAACACGAACACTGCTTCGATATCTGCCCAACGCGCACTCAGTGTGAACAACAAACAATTAGAAAGCTCTCTCGCAAAGCTCTCTTCTGGGAGTAGAATCACTAAGGCCGCGGATGATGCCGCAGGTATGGCCATTAGTGAGAAACTTCGTTCACAAATTCGTTCAACGCTGCAAGCGGATCGAAATGCAAACGATGCGATTTCAATGGTACAAGTTGCAGAAGGTGGACTTAACGAAGTTCAAAACATCTTAACTCGCTTAAGAGAGTTAGGTATCCAAGCGTCTTCAGATACAGTAGGTGATACTGAGAGAAGTTTTACGGACATGGAAT